>JAYTNJ010000031.1:0-4932 GCA_043748345.1 Saprospiraceae bacterium | reverse complement strand
GGAGGCCCACACGGTATGACATTATTGGATTGGTGGGACTTTGTAATGCACCCTGCGCCTTGGATTTAGCACTTAAGAATTGTTATTTTAAGAATGTTTATCAATCTAAAAGTTATGATAAATAATAATAAAACGCAACAAAAATAAAATTAATATTCGCTAAATTACCCTCCCAAACAAATCATACTCTTCTGCATCGTAGATTTCCACTATAGCAAAGTCGCCTAATCTCACAAAATTATCTTTGGCTTCGACGAGTACTTCATTGTCAACTTCAGGTGAGTCATACTCAGTGCGGCCAATGAAGTACTCACCCTCTTTTCTATCAAACAATACTCTCATAGTCTTTCCTATCTTAGCTTGATTGTGATCCCATGAGATAGATTGCTGTATCTCCATGACACGATTGGCTCTTTCCTCTTTTTCCTTTGTTGATACATCATCTTCCAACAAAAAGCCTGTAGTATTTTCTTCATGAGAATATTGAAATACACCTACCCTATCAAAACGCATTTCTTCAATAAAATCACATAAATCCTGAAACTCTTCCTTTGTTTCTCCCGGGAATCCCACTAAAAAAGTAGTACGTATTGCAATATCCGGCACAACGGTCCTTGCATACTCTATGAGTTCTTTTTGCTCCACACACGTAGTCTGTCTTTTCATTCGCTCCAGCACAGTATCTGAAGCATGCTGGAGAGGTATGTCGAGGTAATTGCACACCTTATCTTGCTTTGCCATAGCTCCGAAAATCTCTCTTGGAAACTTGCTTGGATATGCATAATGTAATCTGATCCACTCTATCCCTTCCACTTCACAAAGGGCATCCAGTAACTCAGGTAATGCTCTTTTTTTATATAAATCCAAGCCATAATAGGTGAGTTCCTGCGCTATCAGTACCAATTCTTTGACACCAATAGAAGCAAAGTGTTTGGCTTCAGTCACCAATGAATCTATAGTGCGGGAGATGTGTTTGCCACGCATAAGGGGTATCGCACAAAAGGAGCAAGTACGGTTACATCCTTCTGAGATTTTCATATAAGCAAAATGCTTCGGAGTAGTCAGAGATCGCTCCCCTATGAGTTCGTGTTTGTAATCTGCATTAAGTCTGGCGAGCAAACCAGGCAGTTCCAAAGTACCAAAGTATGCATCTACTTCTGGTATTTCTTTCTCGAGATCTTCTTTGTATCGCTGAGATAAACAGCCGGTAACATACAATTTGTCAATGCCTCCATTAGATTTTATGTCTGCGTACTCTACGATGGTATTGATCGATTCCTCTTTGGCCAGGTCTATAAATCCGCAGGTATTGATTATGATGATATTGGCGTCTTCGTTGCTGTCGTGGATAACATCGTAATCATTGGCTTTGAGCTGAGTCATTAGATTCTCAGAGTCCACCAGATTTTTAGAACATCCCAAAGTGATGATGTTTACCTTATCCGGTCTGAGTGTTTTTGTCTTCATTTATCGTATTGAAGCGCAAAAATAAGATTTATATACCCAAATGAAGAATCAACTAAAATAAAAAAAGAGGCTTCACCTTTTATGACGCCTCTTTAAAATCAAAACAATTAGATCAACAATCTATTCTTCTACGCTTTATAATGGCCTTAAGCCTAAAGCTGAAATATTTTTCATTCATACAGCCTCAACAGATAACCAAGCAGGTCTGTAGTAGTGACAATGCCTACTATATCATCCCCATCCATCACCGGAAGTGCATGATATGAACCCAAACTCAGAATCTCGGCGGCCTCCTTTATAGTATCATCGTGCTGGACAGTATTTGCATTTTTGGTCATCACGTGAGATATGGAAAGAATATCAAAAAAATCAGAACTTACAAATTCTGCAGCACCTGTCTCCATATATTTTACCCTGTCGAGATCGGCTTTTGAAATAATCCCAACTAATTCCTTGCCTCTTGTGACCGGAACATGTCGTACACTACATTTGGACATGACATCTTTTGCAATTCTCAATACTTCACTTTCATCAAGACATATCGGATTATCCGTCATAATCATTGATACTTTATCATCTGCTCTCAGTTTCATGTTTCAGATTTATACTGCAAATTTATAACTGAAATACTACTAAAAAAATGAGTCAGGTCAATCTGTTATATGATATGAATCATTGAGGCATATGGCGGAGCTTATCGATTTTCACCAGATCTATTTTATTATCATCGATGGTGATGAGCCCTTCACTTTTAAAATCTGATAATGTGCGGATAGTGGTTTCTTTGGCGGTGCCAGCAAGGCTTGCTATGTCATCTCTAAGTATGGACATAGATGTAGAATGTTTGGATTCACTAAATTTTAATAATGCATTAGCTACTCTCTTTCGCACAGAACTGTAGGCCATTTCAATGAGTAATTTTTCAATTTCTTCTGATTGATTTGCCAGCATTTTTATGAATTTAGCTGAAAATTCACGATTATTGAAGAGAAGCAAGGTAAAATCTTCAATAGGAACTAAGCGTAATTCGCTATCATCCACTGCAGAAACATTATCATGATACCGCTCTCCTTTGAGCAGTGGAATATAACCAAAAAAGTCACCCTGTGAATAAATGTTTGTTGTAAATTCTTTTCCAAAATCATTAACCTGATACGACTTCAAGCTTCCAGATGCCACAAAATATAACCATTTAGGATATTGGCCCACCTCATATACCATATCTTTTTTATGGAATTTTCTGATTTCTCTGTTTTCGGAGAGCCTGTCAAACTCTTTTTGTGCTTTAGCTTCATCGATGAAGCGTTGAAGTCCATGGCCTGTCTTATCAAACGAATTTTTTATTCGGGCACTCTTCTTAAGTCTTATTTCTATAGTGTCTAATAATTGCACATCATCATAAGGTTTAGTAATATAATCATCCGCGCCTAAACCCATTCCTTTACGAAAGTCCTCCTTTTCTGTTTTAGCAGTCAAAAATACAAATGGTATATCCATTGTTGATGGGTGGTTGGATAGTATTCGCAGAACTCCGAAACCGTCCAACTCAGGCATCATGATATCACATAAGATAATATCCGGAACCAGTTCTAAAGCCTTCGATGTTCCTATTTTACCGTTTTCGGCTGTAAATACTTTATAGCCTGTAAGCTCAAGCAGCTCAGCAAGATTTTCTCTTACATCTTTATTATCTTCAATAACCAGAATTTTAGCCTCCATTTTTTAAATTTATATTTTAAATTTTACTTTAATTGTCGTCTTGTGATCGGTCAGGCAGAATGATGCTAAATGTAGATCCTTCATAAAGTTTACTTTCAAAGGTGATAGTTCCATCCAGCATTTCTACATATTTTTTCACAATGTTTAATCCAAGTCCTGTTCCTTCTATATTTACTGCATTGGATGCCCTAAAAAACCTGTCAAACAAATGCTTCTGATCGTGACCAGGAATGCCGATGCCATTATCTTTTACACTAAACGTTATACTGGATTGACCAGTCGAAATAGAACAAATAATTATTCCATTATCGTCAGTGTATTTTATAGCATTCGATATAAGATTTATAAGAATATTTTTAAATATCTTTCTATCAGAATTAACTTTTTTCCTTTTTATGATATTATCATTTTGGATATGACAAATGATATTTTGATTAATTTTAGAGATGGGTTTGAGTTCTTCTATGACTTCCCGACATAAATCAAATGGGTTAAAACTTTCGTATGAGGTAGTAAGCTTACCTTCTTCAAGTCTATTTATGGATAAAAAGTCATTTAGTATGCCCGTGAGATGAGTCACAGATGATTTGATTTTTGTAATGTGCTTTTCGCGCTGGAACTGCTGCTCTGTATTTATATATCGATTTATGAGCGATACAGATGATTGAATAGTGGAAAGCGGTGTCCGAAATTCATGAGAGGCCATTGAGACAAATCTGGATTTTAGCTCACCAAGTTCTCTTTCTTTAGCCAGACTTTTTTCAAGATCAGATTCTCTTTCTTTCAAAATATTCTGAATTATGATTTTATTTGTAATTTCATCTTCAAGTTGTCTATTGAGCGAAAGCAATTGATTCACTGCATTTTCAAGTTCATATGTTCGTTCCACCACTTTTTTTTCAAGATCCTCATTCATAGATCTGAGTTTTGTTTCAGCATTTTTAATCTCTGACATATCATGTATAAATCCGGAATAAATTGTTCTTTTCTCAAGTCTTACTTCAATTACTGCTAGCCAAAAAGGAAAGACATCCCCATTTTTCTTTTTTCCTTCCACTTCTCTACCTATACCAATAATTTTTGCAGCTTTGGTAGTATGATAGTTTTGTAGGTACTGATCGTGGTTTCGACTTTGCTCAAAGGGCATTAGAATATTGACATTTCTGCCGATGATCTCTTCAGGTTCATACCCAAACAACTTACTGGAAGCTTTATTAACTTCTTCGATGATACCAGATTGATTTATAGTAATAATTCCATCTACAGCTGCATCAAAAATGGCTTTAAGTCTTAATTCCGTATCCTTTAAACTCCCCATGAAATAGATTCTTCAATTAGTCTGATTTTAAAATCATATCAAATTTATGCATTAATCCAAAAAACCCACTAAAATCACAATCATCTGCAAAGGTGACTTAGGTCATAGGGTAAATGCCCGATCATTTTGATCTTTGGCACAAATTTAAACAATTTAATATGAATCTACTTAACACAGTTTCAAGTATAATGACTCCTAACCCTATTTGTGTGGATATCAATGATAGTCTGACCGTCGTGGACAGAATATTTAAAGAAAACCGCATCCATCATTTGCCGGTGATATCTTCCGGAAAGTTGGTAGGTATGTTGAGTAAATCTGATTTCCTTTTTTTCAGGCATGGCTTTTCTAATGATCAGTCAAAACTTGAAGATGAAGTAAGAATGAATAATTTTTCAGCGAAAGATATAATGACAAAGCGACTGGCA
>JAYTNJ010000030.1:0-11033 GCA_043748345.1 Saprospiraceae bacterium | reverse complement strand
ATCAAACAGACAGGAGCCAGACAGGACAATTTCAGAAATCCTGTACAGATCTTAGAGCGTTTTTTAGCTTTAGGTAAAGAATTATTGGTATCGAGTGGAGATCATCCACCCACAAACCAACAAATAGAAGTTTATAACCTGACCAGCCAAAAACTCTCTTCTATTCAAATAGCTTATAAGAAATTTATTGAATCTCCCGTGTGGAAAGCTTTTGCTGGTTTCAAACCTTAAGCAGTGTGATGAAAATTATTTAAAACATTGGATATTCTTACCCACACCATTTCCGGATTAGTAATCGGAACAGTAGCTGCCGGGTTTTCAAAAGAAACCGGATTGAAAAAGTCAGGTATAGTAATGGCAGGTGGCATAGGCGGATGCCTTCCCGATATAGATGCCATCAGCCTTTGGTCAGGCTTTGATGCTACGATTGGCAAAATATTCGGCCTTTCAGTGTCCGGTCACGATATATATTTCGGTACGTATTGGTATTCACATCATGGGTTTTTCCACTCCTTAGCCGCAATAGCTATCTATGTATTACTGTTTTGGATTATACAGCGATTAACCAAAAACAAAGTTGCTAAAAAACCTCCTTTCAATGTTGTGACGGCATTTGCTGGAGGATATTTAATTCATATTTTTGAAGATATGCCAACCCCTGCTGGTAGTTGGGGCGGAGTTAATATGTTTTGGCCATCATCCGACTGGATAGGTGGCCCGGGTCAAATCTGGTGGTGGAATAACTATGATATTTTCTTAATAGCTTTTACAGCATTATGCTTAAATCTGATCATCTTGAGTTTAAGTACCAACCATAAGAAAACAGGGTTGCTTACTTCATGTTGTTTTACATTTGCGTTAGCTTCCGGGTTTTATCAAATAAACTCAAGAGGCTTTGATTTTAATATTCAGGGGTTTCAATCAAAAGAAATAAAATCGCTTGAAATTCAACGTAAAATACTGGGAGACACGCTATACGGATTTATGTTAATTCTGGATGAAAAGGTAAAAGTCAATTTCTGATACATATAAAGCTTATATATCTTACCTTTGTGTCTGTCCAATTTATAAAAATCATTGAATTCTGAATTACAACAAAGCATTAAAAAACTGTCAATAGAACTACTTCCTGAAGTCATTCGTATAAGGAGGTATTTGCATCAGCACCCTGAGTTGTCATTTGAAGAAGAAAAAACATCTCAATGGATTTGTTCTCTGTTTGATGAACTTGGCATTTCTTATTCAAAAGGATGGGCCGGACATGGAATCGTGGCTGAAATAACATCAAATTCATCAAATAATATCATAGCTTTAAGAGCAGATATGGATGCATTACCCATCCAGGAGATAAATGATGTGCCTTATCGGTCTATAAATAAAGGCACCATGCATGCCTGTGGTCACGATGTGCATATGGCTTCACTCATAGGTGCTGCCATGATACTGACAAAACTCAAAGAGCACCTTCCCTATTCTATAAGATTTATTTTTCAGCCCGGAGAAGAGAAACTTCCTGGTGGTGCAAAATTGATGATTGAGGAAGGAGTACTACAAAATCCGGTGCCGGTTGCTATTATTGGTCAGCATGTATTCCCATCTCTGCCTTCAGGTAAAGTAGGCTTAAGGTCAGGGCTTTACATGGCATCCGCTGATGAAATCTTTATCACTATATCGGGTAAAGGTGGGCACGGAGCTATGCCACACGAATGTACAGACACCATTCTTGCAGCCTCTCAAATGATAGTGAGCTTACAGCAGATCGTATCAAGAAAAAGTAACCCATCCATTCCTTCTGTGCTGAGTTTTGGTAAGTTTAATTCAGTAGGGGGTGCAACCAATATTATACCTGAAGTTGTACAAATCGAGGGTACTTTTCGCACTATGGACGAAACATGGAGAAATTATGCCCATGAATTGATCATATCCATTGCCCGGGAAACTTGCAGAATATATGGAGCTGATTGTAAAGTCAATATCATAAATGGATATCCCTGCTTGATCAATGATCCTGTATTATCAGCCCATGTTAAAAAAATTATGACTGAATTCCTGGGTGCAGAAAATGTCTTAGAACTGCCACTAAGGATGACTTCTGAAGATTTTGCATTTTACTCACAGGTAATACCAGCCTGCTTCTATAGATTGGGTACAGGAAATCTTGAAAAAGGGATAACATCCGCCGTACATACACCAACTTTTGATATCGACGAAAGTGCTTTACAAACTGGTATGGGCTTGATGGCATGGATTGCATTAAATCAATAATTTTACCCAAGATAAGCCCTATTCATTTTTTTTAAACATTATTTTTAATATCCTTTTACTATCCTCATGTATGGTCACCGTCTCAGACCTCCTATATCCTGGAATCGCGATAATCTCACCTTCATGGGTCAAAACCAAAAGCTTTTCTTTATCAAACACTGATATCTTTTTATTGATTAGGAAATCCTTCACCTTTTGTGACTTACCCCCCATTCCAGCGGGCTTGAAAATATCACCCGGTTCATGACTTCGGAGCAGTAGCTCTCCTGTAAGATGATCTGCATTCAAATATATGGTATTCAAAGTATCACCAATTGCAATATTTGAGTGAATAATATCCAATTTTATTTCATAATTACACCAATTTAAAAAAAAAGGAAATACGACAGGCACCGCCAGCTTTGGTATATTGCCCGTGTTTATTTTACGGATGACTAGTCTATTTCTATCTACTATTGCTTCAAAATCTTTAGTGTTAAAATATTTGCCAGATGAGTTTTTATGAATAAGAATATCTTCAGTTTGTGCCATATTATAACCATTCTTTCTGATTATTTGAAATAGCCATTGTACCCCCACCTCTCCATCCGGAAAAATAGTGAGATCAATAGTTTGATGATCATAAGATGAAATTAATACATCCTTTGAACTTTTTTCAACAAAATAATCCATTAGTTGCTGGCTTTGCCTTATGTAATTGATGCTGGTAAGAAGTCCTTCTTCAGCCCGCACATCTGCCTGATAGAAAGCTGGTAATAAGTGATGTCTGATACGATTACGCAGATATTTGTCACTGATATTACTGCTGTCATCACGAAATAGTATGCTCTTTTTTTCAGAATATTTCTTAATCTCACTCTTGGTCGCAAACAACATTGGCCTAATGATATTATCTGTCGAAGAAGCGATACCCGACAAACCGGAAAGTCCGCTACCGCGCATAAGATTGATAAAAAAAGTCTCCATTGCATCATCTAAATGATGCGCTGTAGCGATATATTGATATTGAAACTCGCTGGCTATCTTTTTTAGCCAGATATAACGGTGATTACGGGCATTTTCCTGAAGATTTCCTTTTATTAAAAGTGCGGGATCAAGATCAAATAAATGAAAAGGTAACATATTAATCTTACAAAATTCTTTAACAAATACTGCATCCCCATCTGACTCTTTGTCCCTCAGATGATGGTTGACATGAGCAACGCCAATCTGTAAACCTGCTTCCATAAAAAGACTGATCATAACCATAGAATCAATACCACCAGATACTGCTAAAAGAGCTCTGTCATTATTTTTTATTAATTTTTCCTTCTTGATGTATGCTAAAAACCTTTCAAGCATTAATTTTGCTTTTGAAATTTTACAATTAACTTCACAAATTAAATAAAAAATTAAGAAAAATGAGAACATATTATCTGTTTTTAATTATTTCATTTTGTTTCTCAGCATGTAAATCAGATGGAGAAAAGAGTACTAAAAGTCTAACTAAAAGCAATTCAGTAATTAGTAAGGCATATATGTTAACCAATCAAAAAGATTTCCTTCCGCAAGAAATAGAAACAATGCGTAAGACTGCTTCCGAAGTTCTGGCACTCCGTAAAAAAGACTCAGGAAATAAATCATATACTGTCATGGACAAAGATATATGGGCATTCGGCGGCTTAGTGAGTGATAGTCGAGCATTGTTTGGTGATTCATTAGCCGGAACATGGATTGATTTTAAGGAAAACCTAACCTTTGACTATGGACAATATGATAAAAAGAGTGGTAGTGGACATTATTTTTATGATATGGAAAAGGCCACTCTTCTCATGCTTGATGATAATCCAGCGATCAAACCACAGGAATTTGAAGTAAAGATGAATAATGATATGTTAGTTATAGTAGGGCAAGCTATTTATAAAGATAATAATATGCAGGCTAAATTGGATCGAAAAGCTACATTCCCTACCAAATCACCTGAAACTGTTCCTGTTCAATAATTAAAAATGATCGTTTGTTGATACTGATTATTAATTGATATTAAGATGGGAAGTGATTGATGGATAATCAAAATAATTACATTATTTAGGCCTAAATCGATTGAGTATTCTTTTGAATATATCTCTGCAAATTGACAAACGGACGATTTATTTTGGTTAAATCATTATGTGTATTAAAATAAAACATAGATTTATCCAAATATAATTTTGTACATAAATACTTTGAAAGCGATTGATTTAAAACCATACAATTAGAATAAATTATTGAATTAAATAATAGCTGCAGTACAATAAAACGAGATAATACAAGAATGAATAGATTGGAATTGCCGGAATGGGCAAAAAATGCAAATATATACGAAGTAAACATCAGGCAATATACTCCCGAAGGGACATTTAGTGCTTTCATAAAACATTTACCTCGCCTCAAAGAAATGGGAGTGGATATTCTTTGGTTTATGCCTGTATTCCCCATTAGTGAGACAAGAAAGAAAGGAAAATTAGGTAGTTATTATGCAGTTTCAGATTTCCGTAGTACTAATCCAAAGTTTGGAGCTATTGAAGAATTTAAGGCAATTATAGATTTTGCTCACAACCTTAGAATGAAAGTCATTCTTGACTGGGTGCCTAATCATACAGGTTGGGATCATGTCTGGATTACAACTAACCCTGCTTATTATACAAAAGACTCATCTGGGGATATAGTAGATCCACTCAACGAACACGGGCAATCTATGGGGTGGGATGATGTAGCCGACCTAAATTATGACAATCTAGACATGCGAAAAAACGTGGTGGAAGATATGCTTTTCTGGATTAATGATTTCAATATTGATGGCTTTAGGCAAGATATGGCACTATTAGTTCCGTTAGACTTTTGGAAAGAAACTATAAGCTTATTACGTGCAGCAAAACCTGATATATTTATGCTTGCAGAGTCAGAAATACATGAACACGTCAATGATGGCTGTTTCCATTCTATGTATGGATGGTCATTACACCATATTCTTAATGACATAGCCCAAGGAATAAAAACAGCATCTGCTATAGATGACTGGTATACTTATGAAAGGCCTAAAGTGAGACAAGGTCTTTATATACATTTCACTTCAAATCATGATGAAAACTCATGGTCAGGCTCTGAAATCGAAAGAATGGGTGAAGCACACAAAGCTTTTTCCGTACTGGTCAATACCATAGATGGAATACCACTCACTTATAGCGGGCAAGAAGAACCAATGCCTAAAAGATTAGAATTTTTTGAAAAAGATAATATAGAATTTAAAAATTATATTTACGCTGATTTTTTCAAAACACTCAATACATTAAAGCATGAAAACCGCGCTTTATGGAATGGAGAATATGGCGGTCCAGTAAAACGTATTTTAAAAAATAATAATGTATTTTCATTTGTTCGTGAAAAAGATAAAAATAAAGTAACGACTATTATCAACCTTAGTAAACACAAACAATTTCTGAAATCAGATATCGAAATAACGGGTAAAGAAGTGTTTTCCGGTAAAAAAATAACTATTAGTCCCGGGGATCAAATCGAAATCTTACCCTGGAATTTTCTCGTAATCAAATCATAAAATAAAATCATCTAAAACCCACAAAATGAAAAAGCCCATTTTATCAAGACCTGCTATCTGGAATATGTCGATAGGATTCCTTGGAATTCAGGCAGGATTTGCCCTGCAAAATGCTAATGCGTCCAGGATTCTACAGACTTTAGGGGCTGATACACACCAGTTGGGTTGGTTTTGGCTGGTGGCACCCATCACAGGAATGCTTGTTCAGCCTTTAATAGGTCATTATTCCGATCGCACATGGACTAAAATGGGTCGTAGAAAACCATATTTCCTGGCTGGGGCAATTATGGCATCTTTGGGTCTCATTCTCATGCCCAATGCTGGATTATTTACTGCTTTTCTGCCAGCCTTATGGGTTGGTGCCGGAATGTTAATGATAATGGATGCCTCCTTCAATGTGGCCATGGAGCCATTTAGGGCTTTGGTGGCTGATAAATTATCGACTGACCAAAGAACTGCAGGTTTTGCGATTCAGACAGTGCTGATAGGATTAGGTGCAGTGGCTGGTTCATGGCTTCCTACCATTCTTGTGAATTGGTTTGGTGTTTCTGGTACTACTTCCGACGGTACGGTACCGGACAATGTAATTTATGCCTTCATTATTGGAGCATTGTTATTGCTCGGTGCTATATTATGGACAATATTGACGACCTCTGAATATACTCCTGAGGAAGTGGCAAAATTTGATGACGCAGATGGCCATGAAAATGGAAATCAAAGTTCTAATGTAATCTCATCTATTTATAAAGATTTTGGAAATATGCCGGAGACTATGAAACAATTAGGTTTGGTACAATTTTGTTCCTGGTTTGCTCTGTTTGGTATGTGGGTTTATAGCACTCCTGCTATTGCTGAACATATATATGGTCTTGCTGCCAATGATACGAAATCTCCTTTGTATCAGGAAGCAGGAAACAAAGTGGGCTATATTTTCGGCATTTACAATCTTGTTTCGGCAGCTTATGCTTTCGCATTACCATTTATAGCATCAAAATTGGGTAGAAAGTATACACATTCATTATCACTGGTAGCAGGTGGTTTAGGGTTAATTTCAATTTATTTCATCAGTAATCCGGACAACCTGGTATTTCCTATGGTAGGAGTTGGTATGGCTTGGGCTAGCATTTTGGCTATGCCTTATGCAATGCTTGCCGGCTCAATTCCAGCCAGCAAAATGGGGATTTATATGGGTATTTTCAATTTTTTTATTACTATACCACAAATTACCAATGGATTGATAGGGGGTCCTTTGCTTCAGAATGTGTATGGAAATCATTCTATATATGCAATTGTCGTTGCCGGATCCTTAATGATAGTAGGCGCATTTGCAGCAGTATTTGTAAAAGATGAAGACGATCCTGTACTAAGGAGATAGAAAATCTCATATTTTTGCCTAAAATATCCTCTAAGTTGTATAATATTTTTCAAAATAAGAATAAACTTTGGTTTTACAGTTAAATAATTAAATTTTGCAATACCTCAAACTAAGATCGGGAAAAATTATTATCGAGTTACATAATAATTGGCTGGGAGAGGAAACTGTGATAGTAGGTGGACAGATAGTGTCAAAAAAATCATCTGTGTACGGCGTACATCATTTTTTTACAGTACAGGAAGATGGTAAACCTGTCAATTTTGTATTGACCACAAAAATCCTTGATAGCCTAATGAATGTAGCTGTAGATGTGACAAGAAATGGAAATATTATTCATGAAAACGTAAAACTTCCTTATGGATCCAAACCAAAATCAGCAAGTCATGAACTAAAATCTTTAGGTTTATCAAAACTCAAAAATTATGATATGCCTGAAGCAATGGAAGCATTTATGGCAGCAAAAGAACTTGACCCTGATGATGCTGAAGTCTATTTCCATTTGGCTTGTGTTTATTCAAATATGGAGGATATCAAAAATGGATATGAATCACTAAAAAAAGCTGTTGAATTAGGACTCTCTAATCAGGAGAGTATTTTGAATCATGACATGCTGGCTTTTCTCAGAATTCAGTCTGAATTTGAAGAATTCCAAAGTAGTGGATATAAAGTTATAAAAAAGAAAAAGCCAAAAAGTACTTCATAATTTAAAAGAGTAACCTGGTATTGAAATACTACAATACCAGGTTACTTTTCATTATTATAGTCCATTCAAGTTCTTTACCTGTTGCGCATGGACGTCAGGAAATTATTGAGTTCATCTATTGAATAAAATAACACTTCTCTTGGTTTACTTCCTTGTGCAGGGCCAACAATTCCAAGTTGTTCCATCTGATCCATGATACGACCGGCTCTGTTGTATCCCAATTGCATTTTACGCTGAATCAAGGAAGTGGAACCGTGTTGCGCCAGAATGATCAACCTTGCTGCTTCATCAAAATTATCGTCGAGATCTGAAATTTTTAGGTCTGAATTACCTGCTCCGGTTTCTTCATCATTTTTATATTCAGGCAAATAAAAAGGCTCTGCAAATCCTTGCTGGTCTGCTATGTGCTTGATCACACTTTCTACCTCCGGCGTATCTACAAAGGCGCATTGTATCCTTATATTATTACTTCCTATGGATAACAGCATATCACCGCTGCCTATTAGTTGATCAGCTCCACCTCCATCCAAAATGGTTCGGGAGTCAATTTTTGATGTCACTTTAAAAGCCAATCTGGCTGGGAAATTTGCCTTAATAATTCCGGTGATAATATTTACTGATGGTCTTTGTGTTGCAATTATAAGATGGATTCCAATAGCTCTGGCAAGCTGTGCCAGTCTCGCAATCGGGAGTTCTACTTCCTTGCCAGCTGTCATAATAAGATCAGCAAATTCATCTATTACAAGTACAATATAAGGGAGAAATTTATGGCCATCTTTGGGGCTAAGCCTGCGGTCGATAAATTTTTCATTATATTCATTCAGATTACGTACACGTGCCTTTTTTAAAAGATCGTATCTATTATCCATTTCAATACAAAGGGAATTGAGAGTATTGATCACTTTACTGGTTTCTGTGATAATAGGTTCATCCTGATCAGGAAGGAAAGCAAGATAATGTTGATCCAGGCTCCCATACGGAAAAAGTTCTACTTTTTTTGGATCTATTAATACTAATTTCACCTGAGACGGATGTTTTTTATAAAGCAATGACATCAATATGGCATTGATTCCCACCGACTTACCCTGTCCTGTCGCGCCAGCTACTAGCAAGTGAGGCATTTTAGCAAGATCAGCTACAAAAACTTCGTTTGATATAGTTTTTCCTAAAGCAATAGGTAAAGCCATTTTAGTATTAGTAAACTTTTCAGAGGAAAGAACCTCCTTCAATGAAACAATTTGCTTGTTTTTATTAGGTACTTCAATACCTATAGTACCTTTGCCTGGGATGGGAGCAATAATCCTTATGCCTAAAGCAGAAAGGCTTAATGCAATATCATCTTCAAGGTTTTTAATTTTTGATATTTTTACTCCTGGAGCAGGAACAATCTCATAAAGCGTCACAGTAGGGCCTATGGTAGCTCTAATCTTAGTAATTTCAATTTTGTAGTTGAGTAACGTGGCTATAATCTGATCTTTATTAGCCTCCAGTTCTGCTCTGTCTACTTCTACTTTTTGGTCAGCATATTCGAGTAGAAGATCGGTAGTCGGCATTCTATATTTGGAAAGATCAGCCGTCGGATCATACGGCTCAAGATCGTCTTCCAGCCTGATTGCTTCAATTTGAGTTTCCGGAGCGACAGGTATTTTACCAAGGAGTGATTCTGCTCCACTAAATCCATCTCTCTTTACAGCATCATACATATCATCCTTTTCAGGCTCTTCCATGCTTAGCTCCAAATCAGGAGTGTTATTAAATGCCGGAATAATAGATGCTGACTGAGGCAGATCAAACTCCAATTCGTGGTTATTTGATCCTGCCTTTATTTCAGAGCTCTTGGTCTTTGGGATGGCACTCTCTTGCTGATTATAGCCTGAGGGCCTTAATGTTTGTAAGAATAATTCTTCTATATCATCGGTAAGATTTTCAACCGCACTCTTTTTTTTGAGTGGTTTTATCTCATTTTCTTCCATTCCTTTGAAGAAGTCCATGGATAAGGAAGGGATTGAAATATTTGCCAAAGGATTACTAATTGTCATATTGTTGAAATTAGGATTGAATCTCCACATAATGTAAGCGCCAAAACTGAAAATAAGAAGGAAAAATAAACCTATCTGACCTATGAAGTTTGTTAGCCAAAAGCATGTACTTTCTCCAAAAGCCCCACCCCATGTAAATTCAGATCGCCTGAAAATAAACTCCAATAGTAAAGAGAAAAAAGCCATAATTACGAAAGAATTTCGAGCAAAAATCAGAAAAGATACAAGTGAATGTCTTCGTACCAGGTCGAACCCAAGTTTAATAAGTAGCACAACCATGATCATAGAAGGAAGTCCGAATCCCCAGTAAAAAAACATATTGGAGATTATGGCTCCCAATCTACCTAACCAGTTTTGAACATTTAGGTCACCTTGTAACAGCATTCCCCACGAAAATCTTAAAACTTTATCCTGATCCATTTTCCAGGTGTAGAGATACGATACAAATGCAATGGCGAGATACAGTCCCACCAGAATTGAAATGACACCCAATATTTTTGGAAGTCTTTCATCACGCCAGTTAAATCGGGGAAAGGCGCTTTCTTTCGGTTTTTGCTTTTTAGAAGCCATAATTCTTTGAATCGGTTTTTAAAATAAATACTCCTGGTCACAATTACTACTTTCCACACATATAAAAATCATTATGGTATATGCGAAATAAATGTTGGACAAAGATAGAAGAAAAATTTTCATATTACAAAATATTATAATATATTTTAATTATAAAAAGAACTGATTACAATTTAATAATTTAAATAATATGTAAAATTGATTCATTTTCATCTATTTATGTTTTCTCATTGTTTAATACTGAATCCTTCATACTTTTTGAAATACTACAAAAAAAGTCATATCAAATTGTATCTTTGCTAATAAAATACCACTCCACTGAGAAAGGTAAAACCCTAACCAATTTGTTATGAACGCTAATATATTTATTGCCGGCAGCGGAGGAATAGGTCAGGCTGTAGGTCTTATTCTTGCTGAATTTAATGTATTTAAAGCTAATATATTTTTTGGAGACATAAGTCAGCATGCTTTAGATGATGCCGTAAAATTTATTACGGAAGGTTGCAC
>JAYTNJ010000029.1:0-5387 GCA_043748345.1 Saprospiraceae bacterium | reverse complement strand
GGTACACGTCATTATTGGGTAGCCAATCTTCAACGCCTTCATTTTTCTCTATCTCCCAGTTAAAATCTCTATCAAAATTCTGAAGCGATAATCTTATTGATTTATTGTCTTTGCTCACCTTAGCTTTGTATGAAATTTTAGTTTCCTTTTCATAATCCATATTACCGAGTTGAAAGGTCAGCATATTGCCTGTAATTACGGGTACAATTGAGGACGAACCTGTAACATAAGACAGACCATCAGGCAATTCATCAGCAATGATTACATTATTCTGACGATTGGGTAAATGATTTATTCCCGATAATTCCACAGTAACTTCACCGCCTGGATTGACGGATGTTGTAATTTTTTTACTTATCTTTAACTTTTCTATGCAGGTAGGCAGCGGATCAAAATTTTCATTGCCATCATCCCTATCATCTTTACTTCCTCCATCTGCAAAATACCCCATACCTCTTCTGGCAAAAACATTCCACAGAAGGCACTTATTTTCACTACCATTATGTACTTCGTCTGCTTTAAAAATAGCGTCTCTGCCCTGTATAAAACCGGGATTGCAGGGTTGTAGTTTCATACCTTCCATTACGAGAAAAACAGCTCTGTAGTTTCCTGAATTTTTATTATTCCACTCCGGATTGTAACCATATTTATCTACAAAAGCCCAATACATATCCCAAAGGACGTCGGCCCATACTTCTCCCAATGAATGACATCCGCTACAATTTGTACCAGGCCTTTTCGTTCCTTTGATGGAGTTGAATGTCTGGGGATTTATTGTCATATCTGTTGAATATGGAAATCTCCTGATACCACCGCCAGTTATTTCCTGTGCTGATGCAAAAGTACCAATACCTCTTCTATCCTTTCCTTTGTCACCAGGTTCGTGGGTCATGACCAATGCAAAAAAATCACTCCAGCCTTCTCCCATCTGTTCATCATTAGTAAGGCAGGAAGCAGTCAATCTTCCCCCTGTAAGTCTGTTAGATATACCATGTGTATATTCGTGCGCTATTATTCCAGCATCGAGCGAACCATCGAGATATGCGGCACCTTGTCTTTCTCTTTGCTGAAAAGTCATGGCCACACTTCCTCCAGCAGAAAGCACAACTCTAATCCGATCACAATCCGACTTTTTCATAAAAACGGATGGTATGGTTACAGATCCGGCATTGGCCGCAGCACCCATTGATAACAACTCTTCACCTGTTCCTCCGTTTACACCAGAGATATTACACACAATGGCTCCAATAGCCCCGGCCTGCTGAGCATTAAAGACTTTTTTTGAAAAATCACATAATCCCCTGTCAATCAGAGCTATTTTACCTCTGACTTCATTGGCATTAACAGCATTACCGCATCCGGCAGCCGGATTAGTACTACCATCCCTGAGGTTTGACACAGTACCGGTCACGGCTATCTCATTAGCATTGGGTATCGGTCTGCCAAAACCGGCACCACCATACTCAGAGATAAAACCTTTTAATTGCTCCGGAGCATCAATAGAGACTGATCCGCCATCATTATCCCATAAATACATTTGCATTCTTCCAGAAAATCCATCAACTGGTGTTGAAAAATTGGCATTATTTATCTTTTGAGGTACACCATCTACTATATCCTGTTTGGCCTCATGCTGGGTAATACCATCAAAGGCATGCGCCTGCACAAAATCATTGCCATCGCCTTTGTCTGTATAATTTTTTAACTGAAAATTGCCAAACTCTTCAGTAAATCCTGTCAAAAAAGATACATCATGCATCATATTACTCAGGTAAAAAAGATTGGTTACGGCAGCAAGATTATTTTGGCGGGGATCTTTATTCAGATCAATCGGGAAGTCAAAAGTAAGAGATGTGCCTCCGTTGGGTTCGTTGCCATCAGATTGATTGTCATCATTTTTGTCTTCAAAAGCGTAAACATTATTTCCTCTGGTGATAGTAAATTCAGAACCCACCACCCCATTGGTATCATGCCACCCAAAAGGTGAAGCCGTAGGATAAACATCGTCAGATGCAAAACTTCGGCCTGCATGTTTTGGGCTCTCTGCAGGCAACTTAAATACATTGTATCGTGCCGGAGCACCCGCCAGTACATCTGTGAGTGCCTGGTGGTTGTCACTAATTTTTCTGAATGTCCGTATGCTGCAGTCATCGTGTCTCGAGTAAGCGTCCTGGTGATGTTTGCAGTATAGTGTAAAATTGTGCTTGGAAACAAAAGCTCCGGTCACAGCATCCATATTGATATCCCAGTAATCGGCAGAGTTTGTCATATCCAGATTGAGATTCCAGACCAGAATAAGTTTGTTATTGACTAGTTCGTATTTAAGTTCGGCTGAGATGGGTGATTTTGTCAACTCAGGCAACATAAAGGAGTATTTGCCGTCAATGGATCTACTGCTCATGACAGGTTTTTCTTTCAGTCTTATATCAAAGTGCGTTGCACTATGCATGATGGCCTCATCAGGGTTCACAGTCGGGGTTGTCGTATTGATTTTATCCTTTAGTTTGGGTATAAAAGTATGCGCATCCGACACCACCTTACCGTCTTGGTTGATTATGAGGGTCATCATAGCATTGCGTATAGGTATATTTTTGAATGCTTGATTTAGGTACAGATAGGTGATGCCATTATCACTGGTAACCTCAGAGCTTATAAAAATGTCATTGTAATCATCCAGTTCCATCTTCCATTGTTTGGCATATAGATGGCAGTGATTGAGTGCTGTATTCAGTGGCGGGAGCTTCTGGCTAAAAGCAGTAGTGACAAAAAAAACATTAAATATGAAGAAAAATTGGTTTCGTAAAGTCATAATCAAATCTATCTGTGTTTTTTACTGATAAAAGCAAGTCCATAATAACGGCAATTGCCATCATAACATTGTAATCAGGCTGCAAAATACGTAAACAATAGATATTAAACATAGTTTGAATATAACAAGAAAGAAAGTGGTTTGTAAGGCTATTTGTCAGGATTTAAAAAAATATCAAAATTATATATAAAATAGGAATAAACTACCAAGCATCATTTTTGAAATGAATCATAACTAATTGATTATATATATATATATATATATATTACTAATTAATATATTTTAAATTATATTATAAAAAATTTGATTTATTACGTTTATTGCAATATCTTTACTTTAAATATCCAATGTCTGATATCAAACTACAAAAGAGATATAAGATAAGTGAAATGAGCTCAGACAGATATTGTTAAAAATTATTGCACCCGTTGAGAGATAAGTTGGTAAGATCATGGATGATTCTAGATCATTTTTGATAGATTTTTTTTGGTTGATGGTGATATCATTGATTTTTGTCATAGATGTGACCACTGCTGAAAGTATGCTGTGCTTAGTGGCCCCGTGCTACTATTGTGCACGTATTGCTGATGGCTCAGAAGTGAGGTCGTCTATTGTTCCATATTTTCAACGGATAGTAAAAAATCTCAAAACCGATTAGTTACATACTATACAAAGGTATGGTTTATGAGAACTTAAGAAAAACAGGAAAGTCAGAATAATTTGAAGAAAAAAGCCGGCAAGGTTCAAAAATTTGTTTTATCCTGCGAGAAAAAACAAAAAAGAGAGCCTGCCTCAATGCCCCTGCAGGAGCTGCAGACTCTCAGGTGTACGGGTAGTACGATGGCAAAGATATGGTTTTTTTGATAATTGCGCAGAATGTCCTGTGGTAATTTGCATCAGTAAAGCAGACGGATCGAGCTGAACGTCACAAAGGCCAATGTACAGACTCGTGAGAAGCGGACAATATCAAGACAGACGCTCAGAGTCACATCGTCTCCGGCAAGTAAACTCAGTAATATCTTCTGATCTGATACTCGACCATATCGGTCAGACAGTGGGCACTGCTGTACAGTGGCTAAAGTAAATTTTTAGAAAATGAAGAAGTTTCTTTTTGCCTTTTTTGTTTTAACTAATATTTTAATCCTAACTAATTGTACCTCAAATGATTTTGAGTCTTTATCAAATGAAGCAATCGTTTCAAAACAATTTCAAATTGATCCAGACTTCAAATTTTTTCATTTGATTGATTCAAATTCTAAAATTCAAAAGAAATATGATGAATTAAGAAATTTTGAATATTATGAAATTCCTCTTCTTGAAAAAGACAGATTACTAATTGGGGTTTTAGACGACCAAATAAAAAAAATTAAACCTGTGCTTTTTATTTCTGAAGTAGATGAGAAAATTATCTTAAGCAATGTAGCTAATAATAGACCTGCCATGGAGTTAACTATCAGAAATAATTCAATTTATAATATCCGAAACTTTAAAGATGGTAGTTTTGATATTGGATCCAGGTGTTTGGGTGGAAGTACTGGTGCTTGCATTGAAATTGCAATAGGTTCTTGTTTGGGAGATGCAGTTTGTGCAGTAGCTTGCGCAGCTGTTTTTCAATCTTGTATTGGTTCTATAGCTGCAGCATGTATAATTAGTTGTTGGTAACAGAAAAATGTAAAAAATTAAAGTTCTTGTGCCAT
The DNA here is from genome assembly GCA_043748345.1 of Saprospiraceae bacterium. GTDB lineage: Bacteria > Bacteroidota > Bacteroidia > Chitinophagales > Saprospiraceae > OLB9. The sequence goes on along the minus strand of JAYTNJ010000029.1, from coordinate 881 downwards.
TTTCTTTGTAATTTTGTTTAATTTAATTTTTGAATTTATGAAAATTTTTCTTATTATTTTTCTATTGTATTTATTTATAAATATATTTCTTTTTTTTAAAGTTGATAAACCCACGGTAAAAAGCCTTTTACAAATTATATTTTTTGGACCTTGGCTTTTTTATCTGAAAAGTAAAACAAAAAAAATAGAAAAGCGAAGCTATTTTAGCATAAATAATGAATAGATTCAGGATTGGAATTGGTATTATAGTTTTATTGGTTGTCATATTTATTATATTCATAACCAAAAAAATTGTAATGCCAATTTTTGAAAAAATGGTCGAAAAAAGTGAAAAAGAGAAGTTTTACTTTCTAGATGAAAAACAAAATTTTAATGTTATAAATATTGCAACTGGTATGCATGATGCAGTAGAAATAGATGGGGAAAAACCCGTATTCCTTCATTTTTGGGCCACATGGTGCGGCCCTTGTATTAGAGAGATGTATTCTATGCAAAAGTCTTTAAAAACATCAGATTCTACTTTTACGGTATATTTTCTTTCTGATGAAAATATAGAAACACAACAAAAATTTATAGAAAAACATCATTTCAAATTGCCTTTTTACAAAATTGAACAGCCAGTATCTTCATATTTACCATATAATATTTTACCCACTTCATATTTGTGTAAAAATGGTTACACTTATTTTGTACAATTTGGGGCTTTTGATGAAAATGATTTGTTAAAGCTAAATAATTTCATTTCGAATTTGGGTTGCAGTATATATAAATAGATTTGTTATCTCACTGCAAAAAGTTTTAATTTGCGTTACTTATAGTTACCCCCAAAAATCGGACAGCAAGTTAAATAAATTTTTTTACACTAAATTTGCTGTTTATGA
>JAYTNJ010000028.1:0-1740 GCA_043748345.1 Saprospiraceae bacterium | reverse complement strand
TTGAAGAGCAAATATATAAATTATCTGTAAACTAGTTTTTTTCAGAGACTTATAATTTGCTCTTTTTTAATGTTTTATGTTTTTACCCCGAATTGCTGGCTATTTCTGTAAAAATTAAGATCATTATCTACCGATGCAAATGATGATTTTAATCCGGTTTCAAACTTAAAAGTGGAGTCAAAAGGATGTTTGTAATCCGCTTTAACAACAAAAATATTTACAGGTTGGTCTACATCTTGTTTTGAAAGCGATCGTTGTTTCACTTCAGCAGTTGGGTAGATGGCAAGGTCATTTATATTTCTTGTATTAAATCTGTTATAGTCAACGTCAAAGTTAAATGACCTTCCTGTTTTTCTATCAATGTCATACTTATAGAAGATATTCCCATAAGTGCCATTTCTTTTACTATCAGTTATGTTTTCAGTCGTAAAAGCATTAAATAGTTTTGACTCAGACTGATCAAAAACATTGGTTTGGTTTAACCCGACACCTGACCCAGCTCTACCCCACGTCCTGAAAACAAGACCAATAGTAGTTTTTTCTGTTGCAAAATAATCAACTCCGATACGTATATTTTTAAAACTGTATTCAGTTTCATCCAGATTTTTTCCTTTATATACTTCCTTTTCTATAAATCTATCAACAAGAAAGGCTTGAAAATATGTACCTTGATTATAACTTGCGTTGCCCATCAGATTTATTTTTCCGCTTCGGTAGGTCATGTTTACTGAGGGATTCAAACGATAGTAATCTTTATTGCCTGCATCTACATCAGACTGATCTACTCTGTATCCGCCAACAGTGAGAGCTGCAGTACCCTTAAATCCAAGGTCAGCATTTCTTTTCAGTATGATATTCAATATGGGCCCACCCGCCGCGTCAAACTGAGCGCCGGGTTGAGTGATGAGCTCAATTTTTCTATCTGATCACCAGGCATATCACGTAATACAGCATTCATATCCGTATATGGCGAAGGCTTACCGTCTATCCATACCTGCAGGTTTTGGCTACCACCGATGGTAACTCTTTCTTGCAAGATAACTACACCGGGTACTTTTTGCAATATTTCCATAGCTGTACCACCCGCAACAATAGCACTGCTGGCAACATTGACTACCAGTCTGTCTGATTTTTGCTCCAAAAATGGTCGTTTGGCAGTGATTACAGTTTCTTCCAGTATGACACCTTTTTGCTGAAAATTAATATCAATTGTAGCAGATTGACTCGAGGGTTTTAGTTCAAAAGCTTCGCTATAAACACTGGTAAAGCCGAGATAAGAAGCTAAGATCCGATATGTACCCGGTACTGTATTTTCAATTGTATAAAGACCATTATCATCAGTAAGACTTCCCCTGACTAAAGATGAGTCTTTTGCCTGAATGAGTGCAGCAGATGCAAAAGCAATCGGGGTGCCCGTATCATCTTTTATACTGCCTTTGATCGTAATTTGTCCATAACTGTATATGTTTATGGCTGCAACAAAAAAAACTGAGAATAAAGACTTCATAAAATTTGCTTTGCTTTTTAATATTTTCTTGTGAGAAAATTAAGTACCCCATAGACGAAAAATGAACTTATAAGGTTGCAATTCTTAGTGTATTTTATTTCGTGCCAAGGATTTTAATTCAAAGCATAAAGATATTTTGCTACTAGGTAAGGCTTGTTAAATTTTATACGAAGAGAACGATATTATCTATAAACTGAAATTAGGAGTCAGATAAATCAAGCTTTTAAAAAATT
>JAYTNJ010000027.1:0-1808 GCA_043748345.1 Saprospiraceae bacterium | reverse complement strand
GCAAGGAGCAAGGGGAAATCAAACTCAATGTTTCGTAAATCGTTCGTTTCGACTCCGCTCAACAATAAATATTTGCCTAAACTCAACCAATGATCACAATATCGTTTGTTTCCACGCAAAGACTGGGAAGATTCTTCCAGGAATTAACAATTGTTGTTTCGACTGCTTCGACCTGCTAACACTCAAATCAACTGCTATACTTCGACTTCGCTCAGCACGACGCAGCTCAGCAACCGTCCGCTCAACAATAAATATTTTTCTAAACTTTCTCAACAAATGACGCCAACGGCGTCATGACTCAACTTTCTAAACACTGTTTCTATCATAAAATCTGTTGATTAGAGATAATCCTATAACCTTATAAACCTATAACCCTATAGCCCTATAAGCTGTTTGCTTTATCTTTATTTCATAAAGAAAGCAAACAATGAAAAGCAAATCAACCAACGTCATTGACATCATTGCTGAGATGGAACCCTGGGTAGAGGAACTGATGCTACTCAGGGAAATTATACTGTCTACCGGGCTGAAAGAAGAAATCAAATGGGGTGGCCCCATCTATACACTGGATGGTAAAAATGTATTGGCCATCGGGGGATTTAAAAACTTTGCTACAATATGGTTTCACAATGGCGTATTTCTTTCAGATCCCGGAAAAATATTGGTCAATGCCAATGAAGGGAACACAAGAGGATTGAGGCAGTGGCGATTTACGTCGATGAAGGAAATCAAACCTGCGCTTGTGAAAAAATATGTGCAGGAAGCCATTAAGAATGCAAAAGAGGGAAAGGAGATCAAACCTGAGAAAAAAGTACCTATCGCATTTCCGGATGGTTTTGCAAAGGCACTGAAAAAGGACAAGGCCTTAAAAGCCGCATTTGAAAAACTAACTCCCGGCAAGCAAAGAGAGTACATCGAGTATATCACAGAGGCCAGGCAGGAGGAAACCAGGTTGCGGCGGATTGAAAAATCGGTCTCGATCATTTTAAGCGGGAAGGGGCTTAATGAGAAATATGTGAAGTAAGACAGGACTTCAGTGAATGTGAGCGCATAGGAGAAAGAACAGCCTAAACTCACCCAAATCTTAAATTTGCAATATACGTGAGGATTAATATTTATTACAATGTGTAACACGTTGATCAGGTTAGAAGTACAGTATAATCCCATTTTTTTCCGTTTTTATTTTCTCCCTTTTTTACAAACCTCTTTCCATCATTTCAACCCTGGAATGGGTTCCAGATATGAGTTTTCCAACATGGATTGTGTCACAGCTTGTTAACGTTTCCTTCTTGCGCCCAACCCCCTTTTGTTGTACCTTTGCACCAAATCTCCGAGATCATGGCTTACCATCAGGCAAAGACTGAAAACCGGGTTTTCCAAAACCCAATACTAGAAAAGCTTACACATACACATATTGCCTATCCACTCACCATCTTCTATGGAGTGGGGGCGGTGCTGCTTGCCTACACCATTTATTTTGGCATACTTGGCCCCGGTGCAAGTATTCTTTTATTTGTAGCAGGCTTTTTGTCTTTTACGCTGGTCGAATATCTCATCCATCGCTACACCTTCCATATGGAAGCCGACACCCCAAAGAAAGAGCGCCTACAGTATGTACTTCATGGAGCACATCATGATTTTCCAAAAGATAAAACAAGGTTGGCTATGCCACCACTGGTAAGCATTGTTTTGGCTGCTACCTTCTTTCTTTTCTACAGGATATTACTCGGAGAATATGGCATCCCATTTACGGGTGGATTTGTAGCAGGCTATGCTTCATACCTCTGTGTGCATTATTCTGTACATGC
>JAYTNJ010000026.1:0-8451 GCA_043748345.1 Saprospiraceae bacterium | reverse complement strand
AGTTACATAGGATTCCACTTACTCAATAATAATATTATAGTTGGAAAGAAGACCGACTATGCCCGACAGCGAAAATTTCGCTTTGGAGATTCGGTTTTTGTTAGGATCTAGAGTATAATTAATGGCAGTACGAAAATCTGCCTTCTCTAGGATTGTATTCTCAAAGCTTGCACCACTTAGGTTGCAATTATCAAAATGGGCACATGTTAAATCACACTCTTCAAAATCTACTTCCATCAACTGGCAATGGACAAATGATGTCTTTTTAATCTTCGTCTTGTAGAAGGAAGTGTGATCAAGTACACAAGTTGTAAATGAAAATGAAAGTCCAAATTGATTGCAATCATCAAATCTTAAACCTAACATTTTACAATCTTTAAATTGTACATCCCGAAAGGCGGTATTTTTCAATTTTGCATTGCTTAGATTACAAAACCTAAACTCACAATCAACAAATTTGTAGCCTGAAAGATCTACATCAGCAAATATGCAATGGTTAAAAACACAACTATCATACTCACCGATCGGTAGCTTATTGATTTGGAAATTTATTTGATCATACTCCTGATCTTGGGTATATAAATCTGACATTTATTTACTTTTTTTCTTTGGGTTTTAATGATAAATGGTTCTCATTATTTATGGTGTAAATCGTACAAATGTTTTTCCATTATATTTATATACTCCGTTTTCAGTCGTCCCTAACCATAAGAAACCTTGGTTATCTTTGTACATAGATACGACATTAACGATTTCTGTTCCCTTTTTCACAGGATAATTTGTTATTGTCTTTCCATCATATTTGTACACTCCTTCATCCCACGTAGTCAACCATATATTTCCTTTATCGTCGTCCAAAATATGTGAATAGTAGATGTACTCTTCACCACCGAAAATAATGGCATCACCAATTCCTTTTGTTTTCTTATACTGTAGACGGTCACTTTTAGCTGTTGCGTCTTCGTCCATAAGGAATCTATGCCATGTATTGCAGAACCAAAAGCTGCCTTGTCTGTCTTCAAATATGGAGCGAATACCGAAACTTCCACCATTTGGGACTATAGTCAAATCCTCTTCATACATCCATTTGATAGACTTTCCGTCAAAACGACAAGCACCTAAGATTGAAGTACCAAACCACATCGCGCCTTTGCGGTCTTTGTAGATGCTATATACTTCGTAAGGACTAAAAAACGAATTGAATCCCCTTTTAAGCATCTCATCGTGGAGATAGTGTTTTGGAAATTCTAAATTGTATAAATTTTTTCCATCATAGCGATAAGGACCATGTTCGTCACTTTTACCCAGAATGTGAAACCACATATCATCATCTTCCAGTTTCCACTCCGTACTTTTTATGGGCTGTAAAGTGGTAATGCTGGTCCCATCATATTTGTTGATACCACTTATCGTAGAAAAATACATATTACCTAACTTATCTTCCTTGATTTGTCTAATACTATCACTACTCAGTCCATCCTTTGTGGTAAAATTTTGGATCGTTTTTCCATCATATTTAAAAACGCCATTGCCATCACTTCCATACCAATAGTTGTCTTTTTTGTCTTGATAAATATACCAGAGATTGTCTGGAAGTACCATAACAACCGCTCCCACTTTTTCATTAGGATTGGCAGTTTTCTCATCTACTTTAGATCCATTTTGACCATTACAGGCAGTAAAAAAGGCCAAAATGGAGGATAATAAAAGGGTGTTTAGAGTCATACTGTAAATATTATTATGTCATTGACATTTGTAGACAATATTGGCGAATCTTTGATTTAAAGTTTCATAGGTGTACTTTGAAATTTAGTGTGCACTGATTGTAAACTACAAATTATCCTTCCAGAATTTTTCCATACTTCTCCGCATATGCAGGGTGGTGTTTTTTCCCTGGCTGATGCTATGATCCCGCATGGGGTAAGACAACATGGTAAACAGCTTGTTATTTTTAATCAGCTCATTCGCTAGCATTTCAAAATTCTGGTAATGTACATTATCGTCGCCTGTGCCATGAATGATCATAAGGTCACCTTCTAGTTTTCCTGCATGTGTTAATGGAGAACCATTGCGGTATCCTTCCACATTATCATTTGGCAAGCCCATGTATCGCTCCTGATAAATATTGTCATACAAGGTTTGTAAAGAAACAAAGGAAACAGCAATACTGGTTTTATAAACATCGGCATGACGAAACATGCAGTGCAAACTCATTTGTCCGCCACCGCTCCAGCCCCAGATACCAATTCGTTTTTCATCTATAAAAGAATAAGTTGATACAATTTTTTTAGCTGCCTTTGCCTGGTCATCGGCAGCCATTAAACCTATCTGGCGGTAAATAGATTTTCTAAAATCACGGCCACGGGGTACACGGGTACCACGGTTATCGACACTCACTACAACATAACCCAATTGATTGCTGAGGTATTGGTGCCAGAGGTTATCTCCTGTGCCCCAGTTATCCTGAACAGTAGAACCGGCGGGCTCTCCATACACATGAAATAAGAGTGGATATTTTTTTTGAGGATCAAAATTGATAGGTTTTATCATCCATGCATCCAATACCACATCCCCAATATCTACTTTAAAAAATTCTTTGTTGCGCAAACCAAGCTCAGTTATTTTTGCTTTTAAAGCAGCATTGTCTTCCAGCAGTTTTATTTCTTTGTGGGTATTAAGATTGATTAGAGAGATACGTCTTGGCGTTATTGTATTCTCAAAACTATGAATGGCAAACTTTGCATCGGCAGATATTTGATAACTATGTTGCCCGGCCATATCTACAGGCGAAACCCTTTCTGCTTCTCCGGTTCCGTTCAATCTGCTGCGGTATAAATAACGTTGCGTAAAATTTTCCGGCGAAGCAATATAATACACAAAGCCGCCAACAGGTTCGATACAGTTGATATTCACCACATCAAAATTTCCTTTAGTGATCAGTTTCATTTCTTTTCCATCCCGTGATACTTTATACAAATGCATCCAGCCATCTTTTTCGCTGGTCCAGGTAAATGACTTTGTATCATCCAACCACACTATGTTATCGTGTATATCTAAGAAGGCTTCATCTTTATCGGTTAAGATATTTTTAAGTGCCATCGTTTTAGTGTTGCCAACCCAAACGGTGTTGGTGTTTTGCAAACGGTTCAGTCGCTGTATCATCACTTCATCCGAGCCGGGTATATATTCCATCCTGGCTAAATAATTATTGCGGGGATCGCCGGGTACAGCAAACCATTTTGTTTTTCCGCCTGCGGCAGAAATGACACCCACTTTAACGGCAGAATTAGCCGTGCCTACTTTTGGATAAGGCAATGGAATAGGTTTTGAATAATTGGAATCAACATTATTGATCATGTAAAATGTACCAACACCTTTTGTATCTGATTGCCAGTAAGCAATATTTTTCCCATCGGGGCTCCAGCGAAAACCATCCAGGCAGCCCAACTCTTCTTCATACACCCAGTCAAATGTTCCGTTAATAATATTGTCACCTCCATCTTTCGTTAACTTCGTAATTACACCTGTAGCAATGTCTTCTGCATAAATATTCAGCTTGCTTACATACGCTACTCTTCCACCATCGGGAGAAAATTTTGCAAACATGAGTGTAGCTTCTTCAAGTCCTTTGCCCAATTGTGTTAGCTTGCCATTGGCAAGATTAAGTACCCAATAATCGCCCTTCGAATTTTGACGCCACACTTTACGGGTATTGGTAAAAACCAATAACTTGCTGTTATCATCGCTCCATATATAATTGTCAATGGATAGTGGTTTAATTGCTCCGGCAGGGATAAGTTGTTTTGCATTTACCAAAACTTTTCTTGCACCGCTTTCTGCATCATACGCAACAATATCATTTCCTTTTGTCTCAGCATTATTCTCCAGTGTGGAATAACCTTTGTTGTCTTTCATCCACCTTATTTGTCCAACTTCCTTTGCCTGATATACATTATTGGTGTAAATATCTTCCAGGGTTAATTTTTTAGTTTGTGCAAAGCTGTTGCTTATACAAAATACGGCGGCGATAAAAACCAACCAGAATGAGATTTTACGGTTCATATTGTAGAGTTTATTTTAAAAATTGTTGTTATAATTAGTTAATCAGATAAACATCATCCTTCTCTGTTTTAAATTCAACGATACCATCAGGTAATTTTTTAAAGTTAACATTTTTGCCATTACTGCTGATCTTAATGCCCGGCTTAAATTCAATCCGGCAAAGTTCACCTGCCTTTGATAATATTTTTAATTGAGTGATCTTTTTATTTTTCCATGTAAAATCCAATTCAAAAGCGCCCCTTGCAACCAGGCCTTTGAATTCTCCATCGCTCCATTCGTCGGGTAAGGCGGGTAACAATTTTATAAACCCATCCTGCGATTGCATCAGCATTTCGGTGACCGCAGCGGTTACGCCAAAACTGCCATCAACTTGCAGCGATTTTCCGCATAGTGCAAAAAAAGATGCGGTGCATTGCTCTTTCAGATATCCTTTGTAAATTTTATTGGCCCGATTGCCGTCATTCATCCTTGCCCATAAAGCCATTTTCCAGGCTCTTGACCATCCAGTAGAACCATCTCCTCGTTCGTCCAATACTTTTTTATAGGAGTTAATCAAAGCTGGCGTTCTTTTTTCATACAATACTTTACCGGGATAAAGCCCGTACATGTGTGAATAATGCCTGTGATTTTTTTCCAAAGATTTCCAGTCGTCGGCCCATTCCTGCAGTGAACCGTCTTTGCCTATTTGCGGCGGTACTAATTTCTCTCTTGCTGTTTTGACTTGTTGAACAAAAGCATCTTCTTTTCCTAAAACTTTTGCGGCTTCAATATAATACCCAAAGAGGTCGTACAAAATCTGCATATCTATTGAAGAGCCTGCACAAATAGTAGTGCCTTCCCGGAACCCGGCGGTTACTTCATCAAAATAGGGTTTGTTGCCGCCACCATCAGGAAAATTTTCGGGCGAGGTAGATGGATTGGTAACCAGCCATTTTCTATTGGGATGTGGCACTAAAAAATCCATAAAGAACTGCACCGAGCCTTCTATCAACGGATACGTTTCTTTCAAAAAATCTTTATTCCTGGTGTATTCATAATGCTCCCATATATGTGTGCAAAGCCAGGCACCGCCCACTGTAAATGTTCCCCACGTGGGGCCATCCATCGGCGCTGCAACCCGCCATATGTCTGTATTCTGATGAAAAACCCATCCTCTTGCACCATAATGTTCTCGGGCTACTTGCGTACCTTGGTCGGTTAATTCTTTTATCATTTTAACCAGTGGTTCGGCACATTCAGAAAGATTACCGCTTTCAACTGGCCAGTAATTCATTTCGGTATTGATATTGGTAGTATATTTCGAATCCCAGGATGGATTCATGTTATCATTCCATATTCCTTGTAAATTGGCTGGTTGGGTACCGGGCCTGGATGAACCAATCATAAGAAACCTACCAAATTGATAACTTAAGGCCGCCATGGAAGGATCTGGCTCGGTTTGAATTTTTTTGACCCGTTCCGGAGTCGGTAAAAAAGAATTAGCCGTATTTGATAATTGTAGAGTAACTCGGTCAAAATATTTTTTATAATCTGCGATAGCTGACGTTACAATGCTATTATAATTTTTGCGTTCAATAGCCTTGAAATAATCTGTCACTCTTTGATTTTGATCGGCACTCACATCTTTGTAATTCACAAAATTGGTAGCAGCAGCAAAATAGAGTGTCACCGAATTTGCATTTTCTATTATTAGATTCACATCATCTGTCTTCATAGTGCCCCCTTCCGGAATTGCTTTTATTCTTGCTTCATATCTCATCTTTCCTTCTATGCCCATATAGTCGGCCGACTTTCCAGTGAGCACAAGTCCATCATTGCCATAAGGATCCATTTTGAAATAATCGGTTGCATAATTTGAATGCACCTGGTTTCTTTCGCCACGCAGGTTGGCGGTAAAAGAAATGCTGCCGGGCTTATCGGCCGTAATGCGAACAACGATAACCTGGTCCGGTGCTGATGCCAATACTTCCCGCTGATAAGTAATTCCATCAGCATTATATGAAACGCCGGAAATTCCTGTTTCCATATCAAGCCATCTTTTATAATTTGTTATACTGTCCTGGTTTTTAAAAAATAAATGAAGGTTGGCCAGACATTGATATTTCATTTGCTCTACCGGATATCCCATTAAATTGCGGCCAAATAAATTATGTGCGGCTAAATATTTCTCTTCAAAAACCTTTTTTTGTATATCGGGCAACACTTTATAACCACCTTTTACTACAGTTGAGTATGGCCCACCCGACCAGTAGGTTTCTTCATTTAACTGAATGCGCTCTTCTCCACTCTTCCCAAAGACCATGGCCCCAAGACGTCCATTGCCCACCGGAAGTGCTTCGTCCCATTTACTTGCCGCGGTAGTATACCATAATAAAGTGGCCGGATCAAAGCTTTTTGCGTTGATCAAGTCTGGTATGTCTTTCTGTTGTGCAAAAAGATGAGAAACAAAAACGACAAGAAGCGTAGAGAAGTAACATTTACAAAATCGTGTCATTAGGTACTGGTTTTAACTATTAAAATAGACGGAAATGGAAGGCTGCTTCTGAAATAAGTGTAAACAGAACCCGTAGGAATGTTGGCTTTTTTGTCAATAGATGCATCAAACAGTCCCCTTTGAACGATTATGTTTCTGACAGTAGTAAAAAGGATATCATTTCTGTCCATTAATTTGAAATAATGTTTGTTCACACAAAATAAATACTTATTATTCATTAGAAAGCTTTATTGTTAATAATACAGCCTGATTTATTTTAGGAGGTAGTTGAATATATCATATCTCTTATGGACAACTAAGTTGTTGTGCGTTCGTTTTTATTTTCGTTTCGGTTTCATAGTTTTTCTTAATATCTTGACCCACCAGCTCCATTCGCCATATTTTTTGTCCTTTGAATAGTAATTTTCCACTTTATCAAAAGCATCTTCAATGTAAGCATCGTGTAGCCATCGTATGGCCAAAGCCCATTTTAATGTTGCTGACCCCGTAGTCGTCATATCGATGGTATGTTTCAGTAGAGTTTTATTATTTTCAGTTTCAAAAATTTCAAAAGTATGAGAACCATTAAAACCGGTCATGTCAAACTGAAAAGTTATTGAGTTGTCTTGCTGATAATCCGTCACAAAATATCTTATAGGTCCGTGTCCACCTTTTGAGCCAACTTGCAAACCTTTATCTAATTTCATACGTGGCCATATGTCTGTCGCCAATATTAAGTCGTTTTCTGTAGCTAATGTCCTAAATAATTTAGCGACTTCATTTTTTGTCTGGTTAATTTCTCTTTTGTGGGTATTCAATACTTTCATACATCGTTTTATTTTGGCAGATTAATTGTCGCTTTGTACCAGTCCGGTTGTTCCACTTAAGATATTTCCATATTTTAATTCTCTTTTTTATGTCTCAGCCACTTTGGTTATAAAATGGCATACAACCCAAAGGTTGTCTTAACACCTATCATTTATGAATCAAAAGTAGCCTAAAATGAGTGATTTAGGTGCATTGGAATCGATCTTTGTTATTGAGTGATGGAAATGGCAGATAAAATTTTAGTGTCTTATTTTAGCGATAATGGATTTTGCTTATTTCCTCACATGTTTTGTGTGTATGAATGCCGTTGTAAAACATTAATTCTGAGTAGATTTAGGGTATCAGCGATGATATGATTTTTTATCATTGACGTTTCAAAATTTTTGCTGCAAAAATCTTATCATTAGTTTGTATTATTTTTTTACATTTACTCAAATTTTCATTTAGCCAAAATTCTTAAAATATAAATTGATGAGTAGCTCTTCACGCCGCACTTTTATCCAAAAACTATCAGCAGGGGCAATAGGCGCCACCATGATACCTGAAATACTGAAAGCATCAGAATCAAATCATGAAACCATTGCCATGCTGCGCGACAAACCATTCAGTGCCAATGATAACATACAGATAGCGCTCATCGGCGCGGGTGGTATGGGTCAGGCCGATGCAAATATTGCTATCACCACACCCGGAGTCAAGCTGATTGCAGCCTGCGATCTATACGATGGTCGGCTGGATGCTGCAAAAAAGCAGTATGGTAATGATATATTTACCACTCGTGACTACAGAGAGATCCTAAATAGAAAAGATATTGACGCTGTTATAGTGGCAACCCCTGACCACTGGCATAAAGATATATCAGTAGCAGCCATGAATAGTGGCAAATCTGTCTATTGTGAAAAACCCATGACCCATGACGTGTCGGAAGGCAGTGCAGTGGTCGAAGCACAAAATCGCAACAAAGTAGTTTTTCAGGTAGGAAGCCAGGGTGTGAGTTCGTTGGGAAATGAAAAAGCCAAAGAGTTGCTTGCTGCAGGTGCTATAGGTCAGCTCAACTATGCTGAAGGATTCTGGGCACGCAATTCACC
>JAYTNJ010000025.1:0-8431 GCA_043748345.1 Saprospiraceae bacterium | reverse complement strand
GTAACTAACTCAAAGATAATGATTTACGTTATATTATGCAACTATTTTGTTATGTATATTTATTTGATATTCACTATTTTAAAAAGTCCGAAACTTCAGTCATTAATAAATTATATTAAAAGTCAAATATATAAAATTTAAGGTCAATTATCACTTCAAGAGACTTTCAAATTAATGATGAAAAAGTAGAAGCATCACTTATTTACAACTTTGGGTTTAAAATTTATACCCCGCAACATCCTAAAATAGCTAAATGAAAATGATCGCGGAAGTTTTCCATCACCTAAATAAAATAAATGTTACACTTAAAATACCATAAATTCCCATATGTAAGTTCCTTTAAAAGTAACCATTTGTTAAATATATTACATTTGTTTGATATACATATAAATATTTATACCTTTACATTCATCTTATGGTAAAATAGTTATTAAATGTAAAAGTTATGTTTTTAAATAAATCATTTTTAACAATCGTTTTTTATTTATCTTTCCTGTTTCTTTCAGATTTATTAGCCCAGATCACTGGTATAAAATATATGTTGCAATATAATACTGAAACTGAAAATATGGACTGTTATCTTGTGATTATCGAAGGAAATGCTAAAGATATTAGACAAAGAGTTCAGTTCAATTCTCAGATTTCTTTGGTGGCACCGAATGGGACAGTTCCTGTCATAGAAAATTCATACATGCCATTGAATGATAATCAGACCTATACAGGCACCCAACCCTGCAAGTGGAAAATCATGTCTACGATTATATCTCCTTCAATTACACCAGAATATATCTATTTATCTGTTGTGCCTGAGTTAAAAGTATCTTCTTTTTATAACAATCTGAAGGCAGGGGACAAAATTAAACTTTTTAGTTTGGGAGTTGAAAATGATACAGTATGTGTGAAGTCCATCAGATTATTTGACAATGGAACTGGTCCCGGTTCTTCTGCGGCAGGTATGAATGGGTCTGATTTTACAAATTCTTTTACTTTGGGTAGTCTCCAGACTATTTATAAAGGAAATCTTAAAAATGAAAAGGTATTCAAAATTTTCCAAAAAGGAAAAGAATTGATGATAACCGGCCACGGAGACTCGTTTGAATGGTATTCAGCCAAAGATAACAAAATGATAATTTCTACTACTGAAGGTGTATTCATACCTGAACATGCTGGTCAGTATTATGCAAAATCAGTAAATAAAAACTGTTCAATATCATCAGATAAAGTACAATTTAAAGGCAAAAAAAAGAAGTAGTAATCAATGTACGTTCTGCCACTGAACACTTTAAATTCTCCATAGAAATAATCACTTAGCAAACTAAAAATTTAACACCTGGCAGTTTTTCTCTTTTTGCCGACCCTACCTGTTTGTAAGTTTTTTTGAATATATTCGACTGCAAAAGGGACTTTACATGCAGTGCCGTGCATATCGACAGATACTTTGCCTATTTTTTCAGCTATATTTAAGGATTTTTCAGTCAATTCTTTTATGTACGTTCCGATCGCAATCACAAAAGCATTCATAGTTTGTTTAACCCGATTGGGAGCGTCATGAATTTCGGCGGCAATTTTTTCAAGTAACTGACTATATGAATGTATATCGAGATCTTCATCTTTATTTACAGCAGCATACGAAGATAACGTTGACCACCCTGCCGCAGCAATATTTTCTTTTTCGGAATTTATCCACTTTCTGCCCAATTCGAAACCGAACTTTGTTTCAGATGCCACCCATGGTACTGCAAATTCATTCAGATATGACCAATAAGCCTTTTCAACCCAATTTTGAAGCTGTGCTTCGCTAATTTTAGTTTCATCTGCCATCAATCCTGCCAGGTACATCGCATCTGAATTGCCTGTGTCATAAAGCTGAAGCGAAAGCAGGTGATTCTTTTTAGTATGCTTGAGTACGATCTTAAGATCGGCCACTTTGACTCCAAAAAAAGGTTCTTTTGCTCCGTGCTTCATAAGCGTTTTTTTTGTTTGTTCATCACCAAGTTTTTCCAGTTGGGTCATTACATCATTTAGTGTCATTTTATAAATTTCAGATGTCATAATTATTTATATTTACAAAATAAATTACTCAAAAACCTTATAAAAAGATATTTAAACTCAATTACAATTACTTACAACTATGAAGCAAATAACTGAAACAATAAAATAAAAACTGCAAAGACAACAATTGTTGAATAAATCAACTTATTGTATTTCGCAAGCCAATTAGGTAGATAAATGTCAAAATTATCTTTCTGAGAGTCTGAGTATTTGCGTGCTATCAGAGTAATGGGACACATCGATTTGAATATCAACATAATAAAGCCTTCAAGAAGAATTAAGCCTAAGCAGGCCCACATCCAAATATCAATTTTTTTTACAATAACAGCATATAAAAAGTAGAATATTACAATATTAAAAAATATCCAAACTACTGTATGCAATAGCTTCACAAGTATCAGTTTATGACTGCTTTCCATCATCCTTCAAAAATTTAGTCATCTTTTAAAATGTTTGACTTTCTTTAAATCCCAATCTATCAATAAACCTTGTGCTACACTTTTGGCTATACTGTCCCCATACAAGGTTTCAGTCAGATAAAGTGCAGCATCAAATGAACGGGCACCACCCGCAGAAGTAATATATTTACCATCGTGCACAAAAACTACGCTATCCAAAACATCTAGATGAGGAAACATAATCTTATAAGCACCCACATCTGAAGGAAATGTGGTCGATATAACATCGTCAAGAATACCAGTTTTTGCTAACATAAAAGCTCCGTCACAATGTGACGTGATGTAAGTAGCGGTTTTGTCAACCTTCTTTATAAACCCCAATAGTTTACTATTTTCCAGATCCTTTCCCATATGATTTGCTGCACTTGGAACGACCAGAATATCAATGTGAGGGATAGAATCTATCAGAAAGTTAAAATCCGGTTGTATTCTTATTCCTTCAAAAGTGGTGATAAGTTCTGACGTATTTGAGACAGTAAATACATTCATGGCTTTGATACCCTTCCGAAATTGTGTATGTTGAAAAATATCATAAGGAGCGGTAAACTCTGTGTTATAAACACCCTCCGTAATTAAAAAAGCAACATTATACCATTCTGGATTTAGGCTACGTCTGTTTATCTTTGACTGACAAGACAAATTGAAAAAAACCATAAATACAAATAAATATTTTACTAAATTCATTTGGGTATCATAATTTATGTATGTTTTAGAATCAAGGACAAAACTAAGTCATTTTACATATTATAGTCATGTACCTATAAACTTACTGTAAATTTACTAATTTTTTTGTTTGTCTTATTTGCAGATCTTTAAGTTTTAATATAAAAAAGCTTACAAAAAATTTCAATTATTAAAATTTAAACTCTCCTTTTTCTGTAAGATAATCAGAAATCAAAAGAAAAAGCTTTTTTTTTATACTTTTGCACCTTTAAAAAATATAACATAACATGCATCATCTGACTGAACAGGAGCTGGTAAGAAGAGAAAATCTAAGTAAACTTATGGAAGCCGGAATTGATCCCTATCCAAGTACAACATTTGAAGTGAATTGCAATTCCTCGGAAATAAAATCTAATTTTAAGGCAGGTGATTCCACATTCCAATCAGTAAGTCTAGCAGGCAGACTTATGTCAAAACGAATCATGGGAAAAGCATCATTTGCTGAATTACAGGATTCTTCCGGTCGTATCCAGATATATATTTCACGGGATGAAATTTGTCCGGGTGAAGATAAAGTTCTTTATAATGATGCTTTCAAAAAATGGTTTGATCTGGGAGATTTTATAGGGATTAAAGGATATGCTTTTTATACCCAGATGGGTGAGTGTAGTGTCCATGTAAGCGAGCTTACACTTCTCTCAAAATCTCTCCGGCCTCTGCCGGTTGTAAAAAAAGATGAAGAAGGTAATGTTTATGATGCTTTCACAGATCCGGAACAAAGGTACAGACAACGGTATGTTGACCTTGTAGTCAATGACCATGTCAAAGATGTGTTTAAGAAAAGGACAAATATGTATAACTCTATGCGAGAATATCTAAATGCAAAAGGATATCTGGAAGTAGAAACCCCGGTTCTTCAGCCTTTGTATGGTGGTGCTGCGGCAAAACCATTCACAACCTTCCACAATACACTTGATATGAAGCTTTACCTTAGGATAGCTAATGAATTGTATCTCAAACGATTGATTGTTGGCGGTTTCGATGGCGTTTATGAGTTTAGCAAAGATTTTCGTAATGAAGGCATGAGTCGTTATCACAATCCTGAATTTACACAGATAGAGTTATATGTAGCCTATAAGGATTATCAGTGGATGATGGAACTCGTTGAAGAAATGGTAGAAAAAGTGGCACTGGACATGCACGGTACGACACAGGTGCAAGTGGGAGAAAATGTTATTGACTTCAAACGACCATGGAAAAGATATACCATGTATGAAGCAATAGAGCACTTTACTGAGATTGATATAAGTCAAATGAATGAAACTGAATTGCGAGAAACTGCACATAAGCTCAAAGTCCATGTGGATATTACCATGGGAAAAGGAAAGTTGATTGATGAAATTTTTGGTGAAACCTGCGAGGGTAACCTCATACAGCCTACCTTCATTACGGATTATCCCGTAGAAATGTCCCCCCTTGCTAAAAAACATGCTACAAAACCCGGTCTGGTAGAAAGATTTGAAGCCATCTGCAATAAAAAGGAAATTTGTAACGCCTTTTCTGAACTTAATGATCCTATTGATCAGAGACAAAGATTTGAAGGGCAACTGGAATTGGGTAAGAGAGGAGATGAAGAAGCGATGATGCTTGATGAAGATTTTCTGCGGGCACTTGAATATGGTATGCCACCAACAGCTGGATTGGGTATTGGAATGGATCGGTTAGCTATGATCATGACCAATCAGAATTCCATACAAGATGTCTTATTTTTTCCGCAGATGAAGGCAGAAAAGGAATAATCACCTGATTTTTAACTTTTCAATGATTTAATTTGCCTTTATACCTTAAATCGGCATATAATCATATATTTGCATAAAAGTTAAAAATATGACATCATTAAACAGACGACAGTGGTTACGATCAGCGGGGCTTGCAACTGGGGCAGCTACTTTATGGAGCCAAAATTTGTTTAGCCTGAATAATATTAAGCCTTTTGATGATCAAGCTAACGAATTTAGGTCGGCAGACGATAATATTATAAGATTGAGCTCTAATGAAAATCCTTATGGTCCATCACCATTTGTAAGGGAAAAAATCATAGCGGCATTTGACAAAGCCTGCCGATACCCCTTTGCTGAGGTAGGAGCCTTAACCAAAAAAATTGCAGACAAAGAAGGCCTTTCTCCGGATAATATATTAGTGACAGTCGGATCAACTGAAGGATTAAAAATAACGGCCCTCGCCTATCTTCATAAAGGTGGAGAACTAGTGGCCCCGGAGCCAACTTTTGAAGCCATGTTGAACTACGCTGAGGCATGTGGCGCTTATGTTCATAGAGTACCTGTAAATAAAGAACTCGGTATAGATCTCGAAAGTATGGAGAAGAGATGTAATGCTGATACTAAAATGGTCTTTGTTTGTAACCCCAATAATCCTACAGGTACTATATTGCCGGCTGATGAGATGACTCATTTTTGCACAAAAATGGCTCAACGCACTATGGTTTTTAGCGATGAAGCATATTTTGATTACATCAATATAAAAAATTATCCTTCAATGACATCTCTTATCAAAAAGGACTTGAATGTCATTGTCTCCCGTACATTTTCAAAAGTGTATGGTATTGCAGGTTTACGAATCGGTTATCTTATAGCAAGACCGGATATAATAAGCAGATTAGAAAAATTTCAGGTGGATAATCCCAATGCTCTGGCATTAGCCGCTGCTCACGCTGCCATGGACGAAAAGGAATTCTATAACTTTAGTATCCAAAAAAATAATGAATCTAAAAATATGATCTACAAAACATTAGATCAATATAGCTTACCTTATACTCAAAGTCATGCAAATTTTGTTTTTTTCAAATCAGGAGTTGACATTACTGAATTTGGTAAAAAAATGATGCAACATAATATCAGAGTAGGAAGACCTTTCAAACCGCTCTTGGACTGGTGCCGGATCAGTACAGGAAAAACAGAAGAAATGCAGGCAGTGGTGAATGCGTTGCAAAAAATTTACGCTTAACCAATTTTTATCTCTTTAATTTGAAAGTTTTCCTCTATCTGTTGGCAGTCCTCCGGGCTATTCTTGTATTTGGCGGCATGGGAATATATATGAGCGTATACGCAGTCTCCTGTATATTTTGGAAACACACCCCGGAACGAGCTTTTAAACTAAGAAAACACTATCTCAGATATTATTGTGGACCTATCCTTAATATCAGCATAGAAAAAAAAGGTGACCCATCAGGCACTCCCGCTCTATATATTAGTAATCACAGATCTTTTGCAGATCCTATTGTGCTTTGTAGGTTTCTTGATGCTTTTGTTATTGCAAAAGCTGAAGTGATGAATTATCCTATTATCAATAAAGGCGCTGAGCTTACTGGGGTTATTTGGGTAAACAGGCAGGATCAGCATTCCCGAAATCATACACGAAGTAAAATGGTAGAAACTATTCAATCCGGCTATAATATATTGGTGTATCCTGAAGGAACTGTTGGAAAAGAAAGACATACCTTGCCTTTCCGAAAGGGTACTTTTATGGAAGCCGCAGAAAATAATATTCCAGTTGTACCTGTAGCAATTGAATTTAAATCAGCTAAAGACCTTTGGGTACATGAAAAGTTTCTGCCCCAATATTTATATCAGTTTTCTAAATGGAAAACAGAAGTCAAACTTACTTTTGGAAAACCCATTATTGAAAATGATGGAAATCTCTTACACCATAAAGCTTTTCAATGGGTAAATCATGAAATCGCAAATATGCAGAAAGGCTGGTCAGAAGTATTTAAAGACTAAGATGGAATTAATCCATGTCATCATCATCATATTCTTCCGGCTCATCATCAGCAATCATGTCTAAATCTTCGTCGTCGTCAAAAGATGTGTCATCTTCGTCATCTATCCCCATTTCTGATTCATCCAGTTCTTTGATAACATCAAGCTCTGAGAAAATCTTATCCAAGTCATCATCATCAATTTCTGCCACTACTTTTGTAGCGGATGGTTTTTTAATAACTTTGGTGATAATTACTGGTTTTTTGGGTTCTACTTTTCTAGGAGCTTTTTCTTCATCACCATCATCAATATCATCAAAACCTCTGGCGCGATCTTTAGGCACCTGAATATCTTTCATTTCAGACATGGTTTTTGCAATAACAGACTTTGTAGTTGTGGGCACAGCCAACAATCTTTTTTTATCTATCAGCTCTCCTGTTACTACACAGATACCGTATGACTTATTATTAATACGAATCAGAGCATTTTCAAGATCCTGAATATATTTCCTCTGATGATTTGCCATATTATTAAGCATCTCAAGTTCCGACTGAATAGATGAAAAATCAGTTATATCTTTTGCAAAATCATCATTATTATTCTCAGTAATATCTTTTAGTTGGTCTTTCAGACTGAGATATTGCTCTCTGGCTTTATCCAGCTTGGTATCTATCAGAAACTTAAATTCTTTAAGCTCCTCATCACTGTACCTTGTTGTTATTATACTTGGAGTAGACATTTTTACCTGTTATTTTAAAAAAACGCACAATATTAGGGCATAAATGTCATATTACATAAAAAAGTTTCATGTTAAATGCTGTTTTTAAATAAAAATTAATTATTTAATGAAACTTTGAAATTATTGAATCAACAAACTCGATTTAATTGGGATACTAATTTCGTCTAAAAAAATATATAATTTTCTTTTCCTCCAGTGTTGGTAATTCGGATTGACCTTTAAATATATTGACGAAGAAATTAAATTGGTTTTCGATCATCCTTTTATTAGTAGAACTCAAATGATTTGGTATAACATCTAGCTAATAACCTATATTTATATCTTCTGCCTACACTAATAAAACATCCGATCTAATATTCAAGTTAGCAATATTTATCAAAAGCCATTTTAATCCCTCTTAAATTTGCCTCTTGGTATCCAGAATTTGTAAGATCTTCTAAGGTCTCAATAAGATTGTCAAATTGCTCTTTTATATTTTTCAAATCATTGATATCATGAATAATTTGAAATTCTTTCAGATTAAAAATTGAGATTTGGTTATATCAAGCACATGCTGTTTACATATTTCGAAATTTGGAAATGAACGGAATTGATCCTTAAGAATTTTTAATCCATGTTTTAAAAAATGGCTATATTAAAATTATTGTAACTATTCAGCCCAAAAGTATAACATTTTTAAAAAAAGTAAAAGTTATCCACAAAAATAGATTCGAGTGCTTCAAAAAGTAAAAGATATTCAC
>JAYTNJ010000024.1:0-1526 GCA_043748345.1 Saprospiraceae bacterium | reverse complement strand
CTTGGAGGTATGACAACTTTGTCCTGTGCAGAAATTAACACGGATGAAGTAACTATGAGGAAGATGAAAATGGATCTCATGGTTTTAGATTTGAGATATTAATACAGAGATGTGAGACCTTTTGTTCATGCCTGAATGGCGTTGACCGTTTTTTGTCTCTTATCCCATGTAATCCTTGCAGATAATACATCTGGATTTTGAGGCTTTGTTTGCTTCAATTATAGGGGCTCGATGCCCCGTATAATTGATTTTGCGTCAAATGACTCTGTCATCATCGGCTTTGTTTGCCGTATCAAAGATAGTTGTTCCATTTCTAATACCAAAGGTGTTTTATATTTCAGTGCTTTATGAGGTTTATCGCAGTTGTAGAGTGATACCGCACGGTCAACCCCTTTAAGTAGTTGTTGGTACGTTTGTATATTCCAATGCTTAAGGTAATTGTTTTTAATTACTCCATTTATGCGTTCTGCTTTGCCGTTTTCATAAGCATATTCACACATGCTATTTTTAAATTTATGCTTTTTTGTTAGGGCTAAAAAGTCTTTATCATAGTATTGACCTCCACCATCAGAGTGGAAAATGATATTGGCAGGAATGATCTGCTTCCGGTTTTTTATTGCCATACGCATTGCAGGTAGCGTCGTTTTTTCAGTTTTCAGTCTATCAGATACGTTGTAGCCGATAATATAACGGGTATAAGCATCCATGATAAATGTGAGGTAGTAAAACTTCTCTAATTCAAAGTATGTGATATCGCTAACAAATGCTTGATTAATGCCAGTAATTCTGGCCTCAATCATTAGGTTATCAAAACGAATAACCCCATTGCTGTTGGTTGTTCTGTGATAATTTACAGGCTTTTGAACCATAAAACCCCAGTCGTAGCAAAGCGCCTCAAACTTATCTCTGCCAATAGTCTGCGGTTGTATTTTATAGTACATGGCTCTGCAATTCATGGTTGGATGATTGCCACGTATTTGCCTTACGATATCCACCAAATATCCATTTTCTTCCTGTACTTTCATCCGTCTGTTTAAGGACTGGTGAACTGCTTGTTTACTTGTTAAAATCACTTTGTAAAAGGTATTTAGACTACAGGAGATTTGTTCTCTGTGTTGCCAGAAATAGATGATTGCCTGGTCTCTGATTTTTTTTTAATATCAATTCCAAATTCCTCTTCAGCAATGTCAATCATCTTAGCTTGAAAGTCGATGGTCAATTGTTTTTGACCTATAATCCTCTCCAGCTCGGCAATCTTTGCCTTTAATTCAAGCAGTTTTTTTGTATCACTTTCCATTTCTACTATCAGACGTACGCCTTTTTTATAAGTTTTACTATATTTCTCTATCCACAAATATACACTGCTTTTCCTGACTTGGTAAGCTTTGCCAACCTGAGCCACCGTTGTTTGTTTAAGTTCAATTTCACGGACTTTTTGCATTTTAAAGTCCGCACTAAAATGCCTTTTCCTGCGTTCAGCAGTAGTTAATTCAAATTGTTGTCTGGTTGCCATTATTTTATTGTTT
>JAYTNJ010000023.1:0-5929 GCA_043748345.1 Saprospiraceae bacterium | reverse complement strand
GATGACATTTATCGGAGTTCCTGGAGTGATGCAACTAGAACCACCACTTGTTGTAAAAGATGCCGAAGTTCCATAATTCGAACTAACACCATTACAACTGGAGACGGCAAATACTCTTAAATAATAGGTCATACCTGGTAGCAGTGAATTAGTCGAAACCCATGTACTGGTGGTAACACCTTGCGCTACACCATTGTTATAAGTAGCGGAAGGGGAAGTACCGACCACCCAATAATACCAAACATTAGCAGTTCCGGCAGGGATTCCTGCAGACCAATCGAGACTGGCAGAAGTTTGTCCTGTGGCCGTACCGATGACATTTATCGGAGTTCCTGGAGTGATGCAACTAGAACCACCACTTGTTGTAAAAGATGTCGAAGTTCCATAGGCAGAATTAACAAAATTACAAGTTGAGGCAGCATATACTCTTAGGTAGTAAGTTGTATTAGGAGCAAGTGAGTTTGTTGAAATCCAGGTTGCTGTCGTAAACCCTTGTGCAGCTCCATTACCATAAGTAACGGTAGGAGAAGTACCGACTACCCAGAAATACCAGATTGTGGGATCACCAGAAGGACTACCAGATGACCAATCGAGATTGGCAGTGTTTTGTCCTGTGGCTATACCGATGACATTTGCCGGAGTGCCGGGAGTGATACAATAAGGGACACCATTTGTTGTAAAAGATACCGACGTACTATAAGCTGAACTTGAGCCACCACAACTTGTGGTAGCAAGTACTCTAAGATAATATGTTGTTCCTGGCAGGAGATTGGTTACACCCACCCATGTGCCAGTGGTCACACCTTGGGCGACACCGCCTCCATAAATGACAGAAGGGTAAGTTCCTACCACCCAGGAATAACTTATATTCGGACTACCTGCCGGGCTACCCGCAGACCAGTCCAGGCTGGCAGTATTTTGTCCTGTGGCTGTACCTATTACATTTGTCGGAGTGCCGGGTGTGATGCAATAAGAGCCACCACTTGTAGTAAAGGGAACCGATGTTCCGTAGGCAGAACTTGAGCCATCACAACTTGTGTTTGCGAATACTCTGAGATAATATGTTGTACCTGGCAGGAGATTGTTTACACCCACCCATGTGCCACTGGTCACGCCTTGAGCGACACCGTTGGAGAAAGTGACGTAAGGTGAAGTACCAATAACCCAATAATACCAAACGTTTGGGCTACCAGTCGGAATACCGGCAGACCAGTCAAGGCTGGCAGAATTTTGTCCTGTTGCCGTACCTAAGACATTAACAGGGGTGCCTGGAGTGAAGCATGCAGCAATGGCCATCGCAGAAATAGAAATTTCTTTCTCTGCACTTATATCATTTTTATCATAGATAATTATCTCTGTATTTGAATTAATATGGTGTAAATTATTCAACCATTCTTTCGGAAAACTAAGCATTACATTTCCTGAAAAGATAATAATTAAAAGTGAGAGAGTTAAGTTTTTCATTTTAGATAATTTACATATTAGGAATAAAAATGTATGACAGTAATTTAAATAAATTCGTTTTCTAGTGTCAAATGTATTTTTAAAGACTATTGCATAAAATGTAAATCTAAATAAAATATATAATAATGATATCATAATTGCTATATATTTTATTATATAATATGTTGATAAATAGAATAATATAATAATATGTGAATTTCAAAATGATATAAAGAATATTCCTCAATATTTGTTTCAGATGAATTATATATTGGTTAAATATAGAAAAACTATAACAATGGATAATCCACAAGAAAATAGATTTTCTCTTTTTTTTAATGGAAAAAGATTTTGAAATTATCTCCAGTTTAATAATACCTATAATCAAGCCTTAAGGTTAAGGCTTCAACTTTATTTCTTGAAAACATTATTTTATGTAAAGATTACTTGGATTAACTAAGTATCCAATATTTTTTTCGCTTAAGCGTGTATAGTACTGAGTTTATAGCGCAAATGGTTGCTCGTTTTATGACTCATGAAAGTTTTTATTTCAGCCAGTATAGAGAGTGCAATTTCCTCAGAAGTTTCAGCCCCTATATCCAATCCTGCAGGACCATATATGGTGGATATCTCTTCATTAGTCAACGACCTGCCTTCATCTTTAAATTCTGACAGCATTCGTTCCAGTTTTTTCTTTGGACCTAACATAGCAATATATCGTGCCTGATGTTTACAAAGTTCATACAATAAAGCTTTATCATAATTGTAATTGTGCGTCATCAAAGCAAAATATGTATGGTCATCCATTGATACATTCTCAAGCACTTGCTCTGGTTTAGCCACCAATACATCACAAGCTTTGGAGAACCTTTCTTTACGGGCATAACTGACTCTTCCGTCCATAACTTTTGTATCCCAGCCTAATATATCTGCCATATCCACTAAAGGTAAAACATCATTGCCCGCACCTGCTATTATCAAACTGACCGTAGGCGGGACAAACTCCAGAAATGCAGTGACATCTTCACCATTATCAATAAAATCAAACCATATACTTTGTCCACTATGCAGCACTTCCCTCGCTTTTGAAAACAATAAAGTGGGATCAGAAAATAAAAAGTTCTCACAATGAATATCGCCATTTTGATCCATAAAAAGCTTTGTTCCTGCTTGTTTATTTTTCTTATACTTTAAAGAAAAAAACGTAACTATTACAGCGTTTTGTCGACTACTGTAGATATGTTTTAAAATTTTTAAAGGATTAAATCGTTCATTATGGCTAATTGGTTCGATGAGAATTTTAATGATACCATTGCATCCAAGTCCTATGCCTATGATAGCGTCGTCCTCATCCATTGTGTCGTATGTAATGAGAGCAGGCATTTGCTCATTGATAACAAATAAAGCTTTTTTCATAGCATCACCTTCCAGGCAGCCTCCACTAATGGCCCCTGTTAGCTGACCATCTTCTGATATGAGCATCCTCGCACCCGGACGGCGATAGGAAGAGCCTTCTAAATGTACTACGGTTGCCAGAGCACATCTTTTCCCATTTAAAATGAGTTCATCGTAACTGCGAATGATATCTCTTCTTTCCTTCATAATGCAACTTAATCCAAACTTTTCTTACCCTATGATTTTTTGTTCGCCCATATATGGTTGATTGTAGTGTCTTTTTCCTGTTGCTTTGTAAAGGGCATTTGCAATAGCGCCTACTATCGGTGGATTTACGGGTTCACCGAGTCCGGTCGGATCAATATCATTATCTACAAAATGTATTTCAATAACTTTAGGGGCTTCTTTATGTCTGATAAGTCTATAAGTATTGAAATTATTTTGTTCAGGTACACCATTTTTAATAGTTATGGCGCTAAACATACTATGTCCTATTCCGTCTACAATGCCACCTTCAGCCAGATTTGTTGCTGCTACAGGATTTACGACAAGACCACAGTCTATTGTAGTAATGACTTTTTTGATAATGGGGGATTTATCCTTCATTTCAATATCCAAAACCTGAGCCACATAGGTATTATGACAAAAATAAGCTGCTACGCCTCGATGTAATCCAGATGTTTCTTTACCCCAACCAGATTTTTCTTTTAACAACTTAAGTACACCTGCATATCTGTCGGCATCATAATCGTTGTCTTTTCCTACTGGTTTGTTTTTGGCTTTTTCTAAAAGTTCCAATCTTAACTCAATCGGATCTTTACCCATCGATTCTGCCAGCTCATCAAGGAATGATTGTTCAGCGCCGGCTATAAAATTTGAGCCTGGTGCTCTGAATGCTCCTACACTTACATTGGACGGCACTTGGTATTCTTCTGCCAGATAATTATCCACTGCTCCTGCCGGAAAACGGTTGGCTGATAAAGGACTGTCATTGATGCCACCACTCTTTACATGGAAAGCAATCAGATTTTTGTTTTCATCCAGTGCTGCTCTGTAAGTAGCTTGATATGCCGGACGATAAATGCCACTTGTCATATCATCTTCTCTGGTATAAATCAATTTTATCGGTGTATTCATCTTCTGAGAGATGACGGCGGCTTCTACCAGAAAATGACCGTACAGTCTCCTTCCAAAACCACCCCCCATTCGGGTCATTTGGATGTCTATCTTATCTAAAGGCAAACCGAGACGCGCAGAAACAGATTTTTCCATAAATTCCGGCGTTTGTATCGGTCCTGCCAACTCAGCTTTTTCAGCAGTAACATTGGCAAAAAAGTTCATGGGTTCGAGTGTGCTATGTGCCAAGAATGGTGCAGTATAGCTACGCTCTAAAATTTGTGCCGCTTTTTTAAACGTTGTTTGAGGATCTCCGTCCTTCCTTACTACTTTTGCTGAAGAAACAGCAGCGGAGTTCATTTTTTCAGTGTGCATTTCAGAACTTTCCAAACTTCCTAAAGTAGCATTTTTAGGGCTGGTGATGGGTTCCCACTCAAGTTTTAATGCTTTTTTGGCGTTCATAACTTCCCAGGTTGAATTACCTACCACCACTACTAAATCATTGAATGAGATAGTATCACACCACTGCACTTCGTAATCTGTTTCATATACATTGATTTTGATCACATCTTTAATCCCCGGCATAGATCTGGCTTCTGTATCATCGTAAGACTTCAGCTTCAATCCAAAAGCAGGTGGATGGGCTATCATTGCAATAAGCATCCCATCTCTTTTGTAATCCAGACCAAACAACGGTTGACCGGTTACTATTTTCAGGCCGTCGACATTATTTCTGGAAGTACCTATAATCTTAAAATCTTTTATTTCTTTAAGGTTTACTTCTTTAGGTATTGCTATTTTTGCAGCAGCAGAAGCCATCTCTCCGTATCCGGCAGTCTTTCCGCTTTTTATATGATTCAAAACTCCTGCATCTGTTGTGATTTCATCCGTGGGCACATTCCATGCCATTGCGGCAGCTTCTTTAAGCATATGTCGGGCAGTAGCTCCGGCCATACGAAGGCTTTTCCAGCCTTGTCTGATGGATTGGCTTCCACCTGCAACCTGCCTTGAGAAAATGGAAGTATCCAATGGGGCTTGTTCAACCAAAACATTGTTCCAGTCTATGTCAAGTTCTTCAGCTACAATCATAGGCATGGAAGTCTTGACATTTTGGCCAATCTCCGGATTTGGAGACATAATGGTAACTAAACCATTCTCTCCGATTTTTAAATATCCATTTATTTTGAACCACTCTTTCGGCAATGTCAGTAACTCTTTGGATGAAGGCTTACATGATGCCATCCAGCTAAACCCCAACATCATTCCACCACCCGCCAATGCGGTGCTTTTTATAAATGATCTTCTGCCAAAAGATGTTTTTATGAGTGTCATATTTATATTTTACGATCGTAATTAAGAATTATTTTATAATTTTTACATTTTCTTCGAAGCAGTTTTTACCGCTGCTTTTATTCTGACATACGTACCACATCTACAAATATTTCCATTCATTGCTGACTCAATATCATCATCAGTGGGATTGGAATTTTGTTGTAATAATGCCACGGCAGACATAATTTGACCAGATTGGCAATAACCGCATTGGGGTACATCATGTTCTAGCCACGCCAACTGTACGGGGTGATCTCCATCTTTTGAAAGGCCTTCTATGGTGGTGATAGATTTGCTCCCGACAGCACTGACTGGCAAAATACAAGACCTCATAGAAGTATCATCCAAATGAATAGTGCAGGCACCACAAGATGCTATGCCGCAACCGTATTTTGTACCAACAAGATTCAGATGGTCCCTTAATACCCAAAGTACAGGAGTAGAAGGATCGACGTCTACGCTTTGAGATTTTCCATTGATTTTAAGGTTGAAAAGTGCCATTTTTATGATATTCTTTTAAAATAAATATTTAATGCAAATATAAATGAGTCTACTCCGAAAACACAAATCAAATGATTATCAACCGTTTTTTACCCAATCCCTAAATGGAAACGTTTGATTATCAGCGAAGTAGAAATCAGAT
>JAYTNJ010000022.1:0-25030 GCA_043748345.1 Saprospiraceae bacterium | reverse complement strand
AAAGCTATCAAAAAGAAAGTCAAAGATGACAAAATCAAGGCTGATCTAACCAAACTTCATGACACATTCCACATAATTCAGAAGCTTTGCAGCGATGATCACTGATAGTTAAGCTGTAGGTATAAAGAATTATATTTTCAAAAAAATCACTTAAAGCTAATGTTTTAAGTGATTTTTTTTGGTAAAAGCCTGTTTACAAGATTATTAACCATCTTCTTTTAAATGAAAATATAGGCTTATTTATAATATTTTAAGGTTTTTTTTAAAAGATATAAAATTTATTTAATTAATAAAATACAGACAATCAATAAAATACATGTTATGTTTGAAAATATATGTATTTTTTTACAATAATATTTTTTTATATATATAATGCTATATATCTTTGAGCCGGAATAGCGTGAGAAACTATCCGAACCTACCTTTTTAAATCCAACCTGATTTTAATAATAGTTTATCCTAAGTGTATTATATATGCATTTCATTTCTATATGAATTTGCAGGATGTAAATGCTTTTTATGCATTATACATTAGATAATATTCTATATTATTTTTTTATCCAACCCTGATTTTGATTTTAGATCCGCAAGAGTAAAAGTGGCAATTGCTGCTTTTGAGTAAATTTTATTTCTTAACCATTAAGTTACTGGGGCTTAGCCGTATGTCATTATACTTCTAATTCCCTTAACAGTAAAAATTTTATTACTTAAAACTCAAAATTTGGATCTCATGAATGGAACAAATTCAACACAACTCAGTACCGTGATCAGGATGACACTCCTGATGATGGTATTTTTTACTGCAAACCTTACACAATCGATGGCTCAGTCATGTTCGTGTAAAGGTGCTATCCAGGTATCCGTAGATGCCTTATGTGACATTACCCTATCTACAGCTGATGTATTAAGCAGTACATCAACTTGTGCAGGCGGTGCTACTATTACATTAATGAAAACTAAGACCGGTGGTGTCATTGCATCAGGTACTACAACGGTTACAGCAGATGGTAGTTTACTTATTGGTAAAACCATCTATGCAAAAGTCACATCTTCAGCCATTCCTGGTTCTAACTCTTGCTGGACAGAAGTAAAGGTCGAAGACAAGCTCAAACCTACCTGGGCCAGAACTTTACCGGACACATGTGTGGTGACTTGCCCATCCTTAGGTACTTATATACCTAAAGCACTGGATAACTGCCATACACCGCGGGTATATCAGACCAGCGAGACTATTATTGTGAATAACTGTAACGCGCCTGCTATATTTGCAGGACCTGATACATTGAAGCAGATCATACGTACATACAGAGCTATAGATGAGTCAGGCAATATTTCAGATACAGAATGTACTGTGGTCATTTATGTGACATCCATTGATGATGTGATATGGCCAAAACTTACGCAAATTGAATGTGATGCCAACTATGCAAAACTGCCTAATGGCAGACCTTCACCAGTAGCAATCGGAAATAAATTTGGTTCCGGTGTTCCTTCATTATACCCATGGTTACCTACCATTAAAAACGGTACCTACTTCATTGGTCGTAGTGGAGATGGATTGAGAGATTCTGTGTCTTTGTCAGTTAACGCCAATAAATTGGGAAGTGCTCAGGTCTGTTTAACATCACCTGGAACTCAAACATTGACATTTAGAAATGGATGTGTTGATTTAGGCGCAGGTGGATCAATTAATTACACAAAAAATGGAGTTGTTGTAACAACATATACAGGACCCAATGGGTGTACTTCATCAGGATTGCCTGTTATTCCATTAGTTAAAGGTGATATAATTTGCGTAAACCTTGAAGTAACTACTCTAAGAGGTGTTCCATCAACTTTAACATTCGGACTTGATACTGTAATGACCGGTATTCCGCTTACTCCGGATGCAGTCAATGACTGCAACATTTTTGTATCATTTACTGATACAGAATTTCCATCCATCAAGTGCGTCAAAAAGATCATGCGAAGATGGTCAGTACTGGAATGGTCATGCCAGTCAAAATACCTTGAAAATATTCAAATCATCGAGATCATCGACACTAGAGGACCTGTTATCAGAGGCCTGAAAGACGACGTTGCCACTACAAATGGCCACACGTGCGAAGGACTTTATAACCTTCAAACGCCAACCCTGACAGACAATTGTTCTACTAATCTGACGTACGATGTGACTATAGTTAATGAAGAAAGTGATTCAGTAGCGTTTTACAAAGGACTCAGGACGACGGATACTCCCAAACTGGTTAAGTTACCATTAGGATGTATAGAAATTGTATATACAGCTTATGATGATTGTCACAATAAAACATCTCAAACCATTGATATTTTTGTAGAAGACAATACGCCTCCCGTAGCTATCTGTGATCAGAATACCACTGTGGGCCTGACTCTGGATGGAAAAGCATGGGTACCTGCTTCATCTTTTGATGATGGTAGTTACGATGAGTGTGACCTCGCAAAAGTACTGGTCAGAAGGATGAATCCTGAACTCTGCAAACCTTGTAAGACTCCGATCATACCTGGATTTACATATCTGGGAGAGTATAAACTCAATGTAAATGCGGCACCTCACCATTATTATATGTCAAAACACAGGGCTAATCCAAGAGTGGCTATTAAGACAGGAGCAGCCGTTGGCGGGTATGTAGTTGCTATTGACAGTGCGGCTGAAGGTAAATGGTTACACACTAAAGCAAAGGACTGGAATCTTGCTGAAGATTACCTGATAGGATTGAGAGATGCAAAAAGAAAAGGCGCATATACTTGGGTAAATGATCAAACAACAACTTATAGAAATTGGGATACAGGTCAGCCTGGCAATAAAAATCTTACTGATGGTGTTGACTCATTATGGACCATCGTTAAAGATGTAACTACAGTAAATGATGGGAAATGGCAGACAAGAGAATATGAAAACTGTGATGAAGAAGAATACCTGTATGTAGTAGAAATCGAAGATCCTTGCGGATTTAGTGAGTATGTAGAGTTCTGCTGCGCAGATGTGAGCAATTCACCACAGGTTGTAGTTCTCAGAGCTATAGACAAGTCTGGTAACTGGAATGAGTGTATGGTTAATGCAACAGTGCAGGATAAATTGCCTCCTCGGATCACATGTCCACCACACTTGACCATTTCTTGCAGAGATGAGTTCAACCTAACCAACCTTACTGCCGCTTTTGGATGGCCGGTAGCGTATGACAATTGTGAAAATATCAGAATCACAACAGACTCTGTAATTGACTTGACCAGCTGCAGAATCGGCAGAATCACAAGAAACTTTACGGCAACAGATCCGGGTGGACGTACAGCCAAATGTACTCAAATCATAATGGTAGTGGGCGGAAGTGACTTCAGACCTTTGGGTTTCCCAGGCGATATCCTGATTGAAGCATGTGATGATCCTGAGGACAACAGATTCAGCCCGGATAATTTGGGTAAACCCACACTTACAGCTGACAATACTTGCAGTCTTGCAGCATCAAGATGGGATGATGAGATATTTACTTTCAATAATCCTAACGGTGATGCTTGCTTCAAGATACTTCGTACCTGGACAGTGATAGATTGGTGTAAGTTTTATCCTAATACCTATATAAATGATGCAGGAGATATAGTTGAATACCCAAATAGCAATTTTATCGGATATATAACTGACGGGGCCCCTGATAAACGTGTAAACACCTGGAAACATATCCAGGTAATCAAAGTAGTAGATAAAGGAAGACCCGTCATTACTTGCCCTGTTGCAAAGACAGTTTGTACCTACGACCCTACTTGTGGAAGTGGATATATCGAACTCACAGCTACTGCGACTGATGTTTGCACTCAGGAATTGAGATGGTCATATAAAATTTTCCCAAATAATGGCAGCTCTTTCGACTCAAAACTCTCAAAATCTGGTTTAGGAAACGCAATCAACGCTACAGGTACATATCCTGTTGGTACACACAGAATAGCTTATACATTTGAAGACAGATGTGGTAACCTATCTGTGTGCGAACAACTCTTTACTATCAAAAACTGTAAGGCACCTACCCCATACTGTCTCAATGGTCTGGCTACAAGCCTTATGCCAATTGACAGAGATGGTAACGGAACTCCGGATGCAGGTATGGTTGAAGTTTGGGCATCAGATTTTGACAATGGTAGTTCGCATCCATGTCCTGACTATAAGGTTGTACTTTCTTTTGTACCAGTTACTGCTGCAGCGAATGGTACTCCGGTAGTAGTCAGAGGTCGTACCTATACATGTGATTCAATACGCACAGGTACCAGAAAAGATGTGAGAATATATGTCGCAGCTGTAGATCCTAGAGGAAAACTGGTCTTGGATGATCAGAACAGAATTGTTCAGGATTTCTGCTCTACATTTATCACTGTACAGGATAACTTCAGAGCGTGTTCAGGAGGTACTGGTGGCAGATTTGCTGTCAACGGTGCCGTCACTACAGAAAATGACATACCTGTCAAAGATGTAAGTGTATCGCTTGAAGGTAGTGAAAAATCATTGATGACCGGCAATACAGGCACCTATAAGTTTGATGAGATATTGAGTGGAGGTACTTATATGGTCAAACCATTCAAAAATGATGATCATATGAACGGTGTGTCTACACTTGACCTGGTGATGATCCAGAGACATATATTGGGTATTGAGAAGATAACTTCACCTTACAAATTGATTGCTGCTGACGTAAATAAAGATCAGAAAGTAACAGCATCTGACCTTACTGAACTCAGAAAACTCATATTGGGCATTGCGAATAACTTTACGAATAACAATTCATGGAGGTTTGTGGATAAGGCTTACAAGTTCTCGGATGCCAATAATGCCCAGGCAGAAAGTTTCCCTGAAGTTTATTCAATCGCTAGTATGAGCAGCAATATGCAAATCAACTTCTCTTCTGTAAAAGTAGGAGATGTTAATGGAAATGTTAAAGCAAATGTGAATGACAACAATACAGAATCGAGAACTGCTCAGCAATTTGCACTGTCAGCTGAAAACAAAGTATTTACGGCAGGACAGTCTGTAGAAGTTCCGGTCAATGTAGCGGAAGCTAGTGGTATCACAGGATTCCAGTTTACAGTAAACTACGACACTGATAAGTTCAGCCTCGAAGCTGTAAATGGTGGTTTAACAGGCATGACTGATAATAACTTTGGTTTCACAGCTCTGGGTAACGGTATGCTTACTGTAAGTTACAACAGAGAGAAAGCCATAGATATGAATCAGGGTGACAATGTGATCACACTTACATTCAAAGCAAAAGGAAATGGTACGCTTGCAGATGTACTTCAGATCAACTCATCACTCACTAAAGCGGAAGCATATACTGCAACTCATGATGTGATGAATGTAAACTTTACGGTATCCAACAGAGTAGCTGATGTGGCTGTACTGCACCAGAATACTCCTAACCCATTCAAAGCTATAACGGTGATCGGATTTGATCTGCCTTCCGCTATGAGTGCAACACTTACCATTTACGATGTGACGGGTAAGAAGGTCAGAGAGTATAAAGAAGAATACAGCAAAGGTTACAATAGTGTTGAAATTAATAAGAATGAACTTGGTAGTGCCGGTGTAATGTATTACACACTTGAAGCCGGAGACTTCAAAGCTACTAAGAAGATGGTAGTCATAGAATAATATTTTCTATAAAGAATTTACTGTTTTTGGGATGGGACCCCTCTTCGAAAAGTCGAAGGGGGTCTTTTTTTTTATATATACCTGTAAACCTTTTGGGTGTAAAACTGATTTAGGTTTCATTAATAAACTAAAATATCAGCTATGAAATATAGAAAACTCGGAAAAACAGACCTTGATGTAAGCGTAATATGTCTTGGAACGATGACCTTTGGTCAGCAAAATACTGAAGAAGAGGGACATGAACAATTGGATTACGCTTTGTCGCAGGGCATAAATTTTATTGATACGGCTGAAATGTACTCTGTCCCCGGAAGGCCTGAAACCCTGGGATCTACGGAGAAAATCATAGGCACATGGTTGCAAAAATCCGGCAAACGAAATGAAATCATTCTAGCCACAAAAGTTACTGGCCCATCTCCCGGACTCAAATACATAAGTCCGAATCTTGGTTTCAGCAGGGCTAGAATAATGGAGGCCTTAGAAGGGAGTTTCAACCGGTTGCAAACGGACTACATCGATATCTATCAAATGCACTGGCCTGAAAGAAAGACCAACTATTTCGGAGTATTAGGGTATGCCCAACATGATGATCAGTGGGAAGATAATTTTCAGGAATCTGTGGAAACTATGAATGACCTCGTAAAAGATGGAAAAATAAGGCATTGGGGCTTATCCAATGAAACACCGTGGGGTGTGATGAGGACATGTAGTGTTGCTGATGTGGGCAATATAATCAGGCCCGTAAGTATCCAGAATCCTTATAATCTGCTCAACAGAAGTTTTGAAGTGGGTCTTTCAGAAATGTCGATACGAGAGAAAATAAGCCTTCTGGCCTACTCACCGATGGGATTTGGATTATTATCAGGCAAGTTTCACCACAATCAAGATACGCCAACAGATCGTATCAATCAGTTCAAAAATCTGTCTCGTTACAACAGTCCTCAGAGTTTTGACGCCACATCTAGATATATACAGATTGCTCAGGATGCTGGTATTACACCAGCTCAATTGGCATTGTCGTTTGTCAGTGATAGACCATTTGTGACGAGTAACATAATAGGAGCAACCAGCATGATGCAACTCAAAGAAAATATCAGTAGTATACATATTATTTTGAGCAGTGATACTCTTACTGCTATTGATCTGGTGCATAAAGAAATCTCAAACCCTGCACCTTAAATAATTCATCAAAAGTTATGTATATTTGCATAAGTTAAAATACATAATGGATGATCAGAAAAAGGGTAGAAAATGTAAAGGAGGCGCTGAATGGGATTCAGGACGGCATGACTCTCATGCTGGGAGGATTTGGTTTATGCGGTATTCCTGAAAATTCAATTGCAGAGCTTGTTCGCATGGGGGTTAAGAATCTAACTTGTATATCCAATAATGCCGGAGTAGATGACTTTGGTTTGGGATTATTGTTGCAGGGACGACAGATCAAAAAGATGGTGTCATCTTATGTGGGGGAGAACGAGGAATTTGAAAGGCAGATGCTGAGTGGAGAATTGGAAGTGGAACTTATTCCTCAAGGTACACTTGCAGAAAGGTGCAGGGCCGCCCAATCAGGATTTCCGGCATTTTATACACCCGCCGGCTATGGAACAGAAGTTGCGGATGGTAAAGAAACCAGAGAATTTAACGGAAAAATGTATGTCATGGAACATGCTTTTGAAGCTGATTTTGCTATCGTCAAAGCATGGAAAGGAGATGAAACCGGCAATCTTATGTTTAAAGGTACCGCCAGAAATTTTAATCCTTGTATGTGTGGAGCAGCAAAAATTACCATTGCGGAGGTAGAAGAGTTGGTGCCTGTTGGGTCATTGGATCCTAATTTCATCCATATTCCGGGTATCTTTGTGCAAAGAATATTTCAGGGGTTGAAATATGAAAAGAGAATTGAGCAAAGAACAATCAGACATAAAGTTTAAAAGTTATTTTTTTCAATTGATTATATCATCACTGATGAAGTGCAAAATCACTTAGTTGCCAGGGTTTATCTGAGGTTATTTTTTGCTCATGAAAAAGTATTTATTTATGTGAAATCAGCCACCACGCATCAGACCGAATACTTGTTTCAACTATATTGGGCTGAAAAATTAATATTAGATTTTTGATGCATTTAAGCCAAATACAAAAAAACAGTTGCATTTTTGCCCCGAGGTAAAGATTACGTATGGCAAAATACATTCATCGGGACATTAGTTGGCTATCTTTCAATTATAGGGTACTGCAGGAAGCTACGGATCCCTCCGTGCCGCTATTGGAAAGATTAAAGTTTCTGGCGATCTATTCTTCAAATCTGGATGAATTTTTTAGAATAAGAGTAGCTAATCACCGTAATCTCGCCCGGGCTGATAAATCCACTTTAAAAAATATAGATTATGCACCCGAGGTAATTTTGAGAGAAATTCTTAAAATGGCCAATACTCAGCAGGAAGAATTCAGCAATATTTTTGAAAATATTATTCGACCGGAACTTAAGAAAAATGGTATCCAACTGGTTTCATGGCGCAACCTGAATAAAGAGCAGATTGAATTTGTCGATACTTATTTTAACGAATATCTTCTCCCATTTGTACAGCCTGTAATACTTGCCGGTAAAAAAATAAAACCTTTTCTCAATAATGGGGCTCTCTATCTGGCTCTACATTTGCATAGTAAGGAAACTTCCAAACCCATATCTGAATATGCCATTGTAAAGATTCCTTCAGATCATTTATTAAGATTTGTAGAGTTGCCATCAAAATTAATAGGGGGGAAACAACTTATGATGCTGGATGATGCTGTCAGGCATAGTGTGAGACTTATTTTTCCCGGCTACAATATTCAGGATTCATACAGTATAAAATTGACCAGAGACGCAGAGTTGTATATCGATGATGAATATTCAGGAGATTTGCTCGCTAAGATTAAAAAGAGCTTGAATAAAAGAAGTATTGGAGTAGCATCACGTATGGTATTCGATCGAAGTATGCCCAAACATTTTCTGCAGTATCTGATGGATGTTTTTGAGATAGATCAGTTGGATCTTTTGCCGGAGGGTAGATATCACAATAATTCAGATTTTTTTAAATTTCCCTCCTTTAATCTGAATCACCTCAAAGACCCCGTTTTGCCTCCAGTAAAAATCGATGAGCTCGAAGGTGGAGAATCGATATTCAATAAAATAAAAGATAAGGACCAGCTGCTGCATTTACCCTATCATAGCTATGAGTCTGTAATCAAGTTTTTTGAAGACGCTGCCTCAGATCCTGATGTCACCCACATTAAGATCATTCAATATAGAGTGGCAAAAGTTTCGAGAATAATGGAAGCAATAAAGGATGCAGTCAAAAATGGTAAACAGGTAAGTACATTTATTGAAGTAAAAGCAAGGTTTGACGAGGAAGCTAATCTAAAATGGGGGGAAGAGCTGGAAAAAGCGGGTGTAAGTGTTTTTTACAGCATGCCCGGATTTAAGGTGCACTCAAAATTAGCACTTGTAAGAAGATTAGAAGATGGCAAACCTAATTTGTATTCTTATCTTGCAACCGGAAATTTTCATGAAGATACGGCTAAGGTATATTCTGATTTCGGTATATTTACAAATGATAAACGCATTACATCTGAGGTTGCAAGAGTGTTTACATATCTTGAGACTAAACAGAAACAAAACATTCAGTTCCAATATTTAGGAGTTGGTCTGTTTAACTTAAAAGAGAAATTTATTGCTCTTATAAGAAGAGAAATTGAAAATGCACAGAAAGGGAAAAAAGCCCGGATGATTCTGAAAATGAACAGCATCCAGGATGAAGAAATGATTAATCTTTTGTATGATGCGAGCAAGGCAGGGGTGAGAATTAAGCTAATAATCAGAGGAATATGCTCACTTATACCCGGACAAAAAAATCAGAGTGAAAATATTGAAGCTATATCTATAGTAGACAGGTTTCTTGAGCATAGCAGAGTTTTTGTGTTTCATAATGATGGAAATCCGGAAGTATTTTTGTCATCGGCTGATTGGATGGTGCGCAATCTGCATTTCAGGGTAGAGACTCTTTTTCCGGTTTTGGATCCTGATATTGCAAAAGCAATCATGACTATTATGAATATTCAACTCAATGACAATGTTAAGTCCAGGATACTTGATGCAGCTATATCAAATAAGTATAAAAGAAATAAAGATGATATAGCTGTAAGAAGTCAGATTGAGAGTTATTACTTCATTCGAAGGAGGGAAGAATCCAAAATGCAACAAAGTGACAAAATAATGGAAAATAAAAAATTAAATGCTTAGGGCAATTTCGCCATTGGATGGCAGATACCATCTTCAGACAGAGGAACTTTCAGCTTTTTTTTCTGAATTTGCGCTTTTAAAATATAGGGTTTTTGTTGAAATTGAATACTTCAAATCATTGATTGCAATTCCTTTGCCTCAACTTCTGAATATAGGTTCAGAACTTTTATTATTATTGGATAAGGTTGTTACAGATTTTGATGACAAAGATGCGGCTACCATCAAGGCCATTGAAAAGGTGACCAATCATGATGTAAAAGCTGTCGAATACTTTATCAAAGAAAAAATGGAAGAGGGTGGATTGGCTCGATATAAAGAGTTTGTTCATTTTGGCCTTACTTCTCAGGATATCAATAATACTGCTTTCCCATTAATGATAAAAGATGGGATGAAGTATATATTATTACCCGCTTTGTATACAGTAATTCAAGCACTGAAACTTAAGGTCGAAGAGTATAAAGGCATACCAATGCTAGCCAGAACGCATGGTCAACCTGCGTCCCCTACTACATTGGGAAAAGAGATGGCTGTGTTTGAAGAAAGGCTACATGATGAAATTGAAATCCTACAGTCCTTGAAGATAAAATGTAAATTTGGTGGGGCGACCGGAAATTTTAATGCGCATAAAGTTAGCTATCCAGATATTGACTGGCCTTCTTTTGCTGATCATTTTACAAACCAACTGGGACTTAAAAGATCTAAATTTACCACCCAAATTGCTCATTATGATGATCATGCCGCCATATTTGATTCTTGGTCAAGGATTAATACCATTCTTTTAGATTTTTGCAGAGATATGTGGACATACATTTCATTAGAGTATTTCAGACAAAAAACTAAGGATGGGGAAGTTGGTTCATCAGCCATGCCACATAAAGTAAATCCGATAGATTTTGAAAATGCAGAAGGAAATCTGGGCATGGCAAATGCCATATTTCACCATCTTGCTGAAAAACTCCCTACATCTAGATTGCAAAGGGATCTGACTGACTCAACTGTATTAAGAAATGTGGGTGTACCTTTTGGGCACAGCCTTATAGCTTATAAATCGATCATAAAAGGTATACATAAGATTCTGATCAATCCTGATGCTTTGGCAGAAGATCTTGAAAATAACTGGGCTGTGGTGGCAGAAGCCATTCAGAATATACTGCGTCGTGAGATGTATCATGAGCCGTATGAAGCGCTCAAAGCTTTGACAAGAGGTAAAAACTCTATTTCAAAAAATGACATCCATGATTTTATTGAACAACTTGATCTCTCTGTGAGTATTAAAAAAGAACTACTAAACATCACTCCACACAATTATGTAGGATATTGGTAGATGAGATTATTATCCTACAATCATGGATTTATGATGGTGAGCTTACCATGTCCCTTAATGACATTTTTATCATAAATACGGTAAAAATAAAGACCATTAGGCAGCGTTGTTGTATCCAGCGATATAGTGGGTATTGCAATTTTAGTACTCATCACCTGCTTACCAAACGCATCATATATCTGGAAGGAAGCGTGGTTTGACGAGGAGAGTCCACGTATGTTGAGATTATTTATTCCTGTGAGAAGTGTCGGAAAAACGTAAGCTTCAGATTTCAATTCATCAGTGATACTTGAAGTAGTGGTGACTGCTTTAATCTCAATGTCATCAAAATAAAAGCCATCTCTCTGCTCATACTCATCGGTAAATATAGAAAATCGGATCCAAACTTTTGGAGAGCCAATAAATAGAGAGAGGTCTATTTCTTCATTAATCCATTCCGACATAATACCGTCATACAGTGGACTGGTGAATGACTGAAACTCAGATCCTGGATTGGTATATTTGCCACAAAGAGGAATAAAATCACGATTGTCTTTTGATGCCATCACCTGTACGTAGTCATAATTATCTTCTATATTCCATTTAGCTTTAAAATGTAATAAAGCGTGCGATATGTTGCTCAAGTCAATAGGGTCTTTTAAGGTGATATTTGCTTTATAGCTTGGCAGATACAATCCATTTGGAGAGTCAGTAATTGAAACCGGAGAGCTGTAATATTGGTCACTTGTTAAATCCCAGCCATCGGATGTAAATAAGTCTTTGGATCGTATTTCGTCAGAAAAAATGTTTGAAAAAAGTTTTCCGACCCATTGTTTTTCTATTACTTTTTTACTTGTAATACCACCATTAATTACTGCCAGTTCCAGTTTTATACCTTCGGCATAAGTTAAAGACTGTTCAATATCCAGATCAAAAAAGATGATTGTTTCTATTCCTGCTTCGAGAGAAACAGTTCTCTCTGCCTTCAATACAGTAACACCTTGAGTGATGGATTTCAGATTAACTGAAGCTTCCCCATCCATTAATCCTGCCCTTGAAACCCTGATAGAAATACTTTTATTTATGGGATTAAGATATATACTTTGACTTGTTTCTTCTGCTTCATAATAACTTAATGTAAGCAAGGCAGTTGAAAGGTTCATCCAAACGCAGGATTTATTGAGATAGTCAATGTCTACGGCAGGTGGCCAAAAGGATGGACCTACTTCCGGTGTTAAAGCAAGAATACTGTTTTTTTCGGCATCTACTTCATACATCCATTCGTCACTATCACCATTTACGGTATATCCTACGGTTTCAAGCCCTGTTCCTAAAGAAAAATTATTCTCTTTGTTTATTACTTTACCAATAGATTTAAATTGATTGACTTGAACATTTGGAGTCATACCTGAAGTAGATGGGTGTATCAGAAAATTGCCAAAAGTATGATAGTTTAGAGCTATTTTGAAATTGTGGTCAATGCAGAATTTTCTGATAGCCTGAGTTTCAGGTTCTGAAAAAGCTGCCAAGCCACGGAAAGTCAGAGAGTTAGGGTTGGATGATGAACCAATATTATCCTTTCCCCAGGAGAATCCATAATTTCTATTCAAATCCACCCCTTTTATGCTGCCTGATTGATCGCGCCATGTGTTTTTTCTCCATAGTCCTCCACCGGCAGGAAAATTGGCTTGGTTGAGTAGATATCCATCTGGATTTACACAAGGTATAAAATACATTTCAGTATTATCCACTATACGATTCACTATCGGATCTTTGCCATAATTTTCCAGTAAATACCATAAATAGAAAATCATTTGTGATAGACTATTGGGTTCTCTCGCATGATGTAAGGCAGTGTAAAGTACATCTGGCTCTTCATTTTCGTCTTTAATTACGTTATCCGAGACTTTGATGAATTGTATCTGATTTCCATCAATCGTTT
Organism: Saprospiraceae bacterium; assembly: GCA_043748345.1. Classification (GTDB taxonomy): domain Bacteria; phylum Bacteroidota; class Bacteroidia; order Chitinophagales; family Saprospiraceae; genus OLB9. The sequence continues at coordinate 11,853 of JAYTNJ010000022.1, read as the reverse complement.
TATATCCTTCGATCTGATTTCTTTTAGAGATGATCTTCGGATACCTTGCAGTCATAGTATCAATTATATCCAACATTTCTTGATGTGTAAAATATCCGCCCATAGTACCAGATTTATACTGCTGGGGAGTATTATAATTGTACTCCGGTACCGGAAGACCAAAACATTTTGATCTTTGTTCTAATTGAGGATGTGTCATTTCTGACTGTCGTTCTTTATTTGAGTAAAATGAAGTAACATCATGTATTACAATATCAAATTCGAAACCAAGATCTTTAATTATTTGTAGTTCGCCCTCAGAGAAATCACTGATAAAAGACCTGTTTTTAATAAATATACCATGATCTGTTTCTATTCCAGCCGAACTTAAATCATTGATATTTCGACCTGTTATATTTATTTTAGCTTTGTGATAAATTGATTGAACAGAATTTTGTGCTGAGATAGTAATACTTGCGGCAAATAACAGGACAAAGACTAAACATCTATACTGCATCAGAATATGAAATTTTGTGCAAGTATAGTGAAATTTTTTATTTTATGAGTAGAGTGATATCATCTTTTAATGTAATATACTTTCATCCATAGACAGTTTACTCAACATCAAAGTCAGTAATATCAATGGGTTCGATTTTGTAATCGATGGTTGAGTTCTGGCCTTTTTCATTTTGCTTTTTTAGTGACCAATGATCTGTTGCTGTCGTTTGCAGCCATATGGAATTTGATTTTCTAAAAACCTGAACATGAAGGCTCAATTCATTTTCTATCATCTTTTCAAAATCAGATACACTCATTTCATGGTCAAGATTAAACTCTTTTTCAGATAGAGATGGATTTATTTCTGACAATAATGTCAGATGGCTTAGCTGATCTTCTGACTTGGATCCTTCTTCATCTTTGTGGCTTTTACCGTAAATCTCCAATTTTAGATAAGGAAACAGAATACTGAACTGGTCCAATATATTCTGAAAGGTTGAATTCTGATGGATTTTCATATGGTATATGATTTTAAGAAGTTAAACCTTTGGCCAAGTTAGAACACAAAATATGTGGTATTTTATTAAGCAATCTGCGGCACTTCACTATATGCCAGAATCATCAAGTCATAGGTAGTGATAATACCTACCAGATAGTCATTTTCATCCACCACAGGAAGAGCCCTGAAATAGTTTTCCCGAAATATCTGAACGCATTTTCTTATTCTGTCATTTGGATTTACTCTGAATACGTTTTTTTCCATCACATCTTTGGCTAGATTACTTCCCAGCAGGAAATTATTTTTTCTTAGGCTTGCCGGCAAATTTAGTTTGGTGCCCCAGTCCATCAATAACAAGATATCTGATTTAGAAATAATTCCTTTGAATGAATTATCTTCTGATACTACCGGGATGTGATGAATATTTTCTTTTTCAAATATAAGATTAACTTCCTTTAAAATAGTATCCGGTCTTACAGTGATTAGATCTGTACTCATCACTTCTTTTGCTGTAATGCTTAACAAATCAAGTGTATTCATGATCAATATTTTTATATTTTATACCATATAATTCAGTACAAATATACCAATAATCTTAAGCACTAAATATGACTATAATCAGCGATAGAGTTGATAATAATCAATCATAAACTTAATGATCAAAGTAAGATCGTTGTCTTTAATCGGTAAATATTAAAAATTGGTTCAGTTTTTGAGTTATGCTATTTCCAGACTTAATATATATGGAGATAATACGCAGTCATTTTGAATATAAAATCTATCAGTCTCTTGACGAACTCTTGACGGATGATAAAGAACTGATGCTTATAGCCGTGGCACAACTTAAAAATGCATACGCTCCATATTCCAAATTTCATGTAGGTGCTGCAGTCAGACTAAATGACAGGAGTGTATATGTAGGAAGTAATCAGGAAAATGCATCTTATCCATTATGTATGTGCGGAGAGAGGGTAGCGTTGTACAATGCTGCTGCTAATAATTCTAATGAGCCGGTAGAATCTTTGGCAATTACCATCAAAAATCAGAATATGGTCATTGAAAAACCCGTTTCTCCATGCGGAGCATGCAGACAGGTAATAGCGGAATATGAGTTTAGACATAATCAGTCTATCAGAATACTTTTGAAGTCTGACAGTCCTCAAGTGTATGAAATAAGATCTGTAGCTGATATTTTGCCACTGGGCTTTAATGGAACATTTCTCTGAGTAAAATATCTCTTACCTGCTCCAAATCTTCAGCAGTATCTACTCCTACTGACTTGTATTGAGTTTCAAAACAATGTATAGGATAGCCATTTTCAATCCATCTTAACTGTTCTAATGACTCTGCTTTTTCATAAGCTGAAGGTTGAAGTTTTGTAATTTCAGAAAGTATATCCCTTTTAAACCCATACATTCCAACATGTCTGAAATAAGTGGCGTTCTCCAACCAAAGTCGGTATGAAAGATCTCTGAAAGCAGGTATCGCCTGACGTGAAAAATATAAAGCTTTGTTTTGAAAATCCCTGACAACTTTGACAACATTGTAATCAAAAAGGTCATCAGGATTCTGAAGTTTTGAACATTGGGTTCCAATCAAAACATCATTTGACATCATAGCCTGGATGAGTTCATCAATCTGTAAAGGGTCTATCAATGGCTCATCTCCCTGCAAATTGATGATAATATCACTATCCAGTTTTTTAGCTACTTCCGCGATTCTATCTGTTCCTGATATATGTTTATCTGATGTCATAACTACTTTGCCACCATGTTTTTCGACATGGTTAAAGATCCTTTTATGATCTGTTGCTACAACTGTTTCATGTGTAAGTTTTGATTTTTTTGCCTGATCGTATGCTCTCATGATGAGACTTTTTCCTAATATATCTGCCAGTGGTTTTTCAGGGAGTCTGGTAGAAGCCATCCTTGCCGGTATGATAATACTCACTTTCATGTTTATATTTTGTTTTTACTCTTTTAGGATAAGATATAATTATCTTTAAACACAATTCTCACAGTTTCAGGCCAAAATGTAAGGCTCAGATTTTGAACTATCAGAATAAAATCCCCAACCATTGAATTAACATTTTTTTAAAATTTATTATTAAAATAAACATATTATAAAAAAACATAATATATTTGTCCCGTCATATAATAATGATTATACAATGAACCGATTATTTAAGCGAGCATCTTATAAATGTAAAAGTACATTAATTATATTACTGTCGGCTTATTTAAATTTAATCGGTCAGCAAAATCCAGACAACCTTTTTTTATCTTCAGGATTTGAGATCGTCGTTGACGTTCTCCCTGGGAATGATATTTTTTACAGTCACCCTTACAACAAAGGTATCAGTATTTACAATCTTGCCGAAGTTTTTCAGATTAAAGCGGAGAAAATATTTTCTTTTAATAATCTAAATTCCACTAAGCCGATCAATGACGGCAGGATTGTAAACATACCTTTACAAAAGGATTTAATCATCAATGAAAAATCCCGACTCAGCAAACTCCATAAATACCTCCCTCTTTTCTACAGAGTAAAAAAAGGTGAAACTGTTTATAGGATTTGTAAGCAATATTTTGGCATAGAGAATACAAAGCTTATGAATATCAATCATAAAAAAACCGATGATGTCAAAGTTGGCGAGGCTCTTTTAATTGGGTGGTGGCTCGTTCCAGATAAGAAGCTTACTAAAAACCTCACAATAAGAGATAACCTGAAGCCAGTAATTGAGCCTATTGATAAAAAGCCTGAGATTCAGAAGGAAAATTTGTCAGAGTCTGAACATCAGGCTGCTCATGTACCTATTATAAAGTATTATCTTTCAGATGTTGTTGGGTGGTGGGATAAGTCATTAGGTGGATCCAAAAGTTATTTTGTCCTTCATAATGAGGCACGACCTGGTTCTCTGATAGATATATACAATCCGATGCTCAGAAATCACATCAAAGCCAAAGTTATTGGCAAAATACCATCTGATACGTATAGTGAAGATATCGAAATCATCATAAGTCCAGCAATTGCAAAAGACCTAGGAATACTGGATACCAGGTATATGGTAAATGTAAAATACGAAAAATTAGAATCTAAAGATCGGTAATCCTTATTATCTTTGTAGCTTTCCCATATAGTCTCCGTTGATTTGCATTATGAAAAATAAGCTCTATGCTGTAGTTGATATTGAAACTACCGGAGGACTGGCTCGTCGTGACCGGATCACAGAGATTGCCATAGTTTTGTTTGATGGTGAAAAGATCATCGAAAGGTTTGAGTCACTCATCAATCCTGAAAGATCTATTCCTTTTGAGATAACCCGTATTACTGGTATAACAGATGAAATGGTAGTCTATGCCCCGAAATTTTACGAAGTAGCTAAAAAGGTAGTTGAAATGACAGAAAATGCCATTTTTGTGGCCCATAATGTACGTTTTGACTATAGCTTTCTGAAAGAAGAGTTCGCCACACTTGGTTTTACTTTTACAAGACAACAGTTATGCACAGTGGTACTAAGCAGGAAGTCATTTCCCGGATTGAGGTCTTATAGTTTGGGCAATCTGATAAGTCATTTTGATATCAAGGTTGAAAACCGGCATCGTGCGATGGATGATGTACTTGCTACAGTGGATATTTTAGGCCGGGCTTTACAGAATGAAGGAGGGAGAGACAAAGCTGACAGACTCATACATGCAGGAATACGTGCATCACATCTGCCCAAAGATATTTCTATCGAAAGAATTCAACAGCTTCCTGAATCAGTGGGTGTATATTATTTTTACAATATATATGGTCATGTTATTTATGTGGGTAAGAGTATAAACATTAAGAAAAGGGTGACCCAACATTTTGGTAATATTGACACTAAAACAGATAAATTTATAACCAAGGTAGCAGATATCACATTTGAACTAAGTGGCTCAGAACTCATAGCTATGCTGCTGGAGTCTGATGAAATAAAATCGATACAGCCAGAGATTAATAAAGCCCAACGAAGCAAAGATTATCCATATTTTGTGTATCATTATTTAGATAAGAATGGGTATATTCGTTTTGATTGGGATAAATCCAGTGTAAAGTCAAGACAAAATAAAAACATACTTAATCACTACAGCTCCAAGGCATCTGCCAGAGGACACCTTCACGCGGGGACAGAATTGTATAATTTGTGTTCAGGCTTGGTTGGTCTTTATCAACCAGATGAAGGATGTTTTTATTATCAGACCGGAGCATGTACCGGAGCCTGTCAGGGATTGGAATCAGCTGAAGACTACAATTTCAGGGCTATGGAGGCAATAGAAGTACTCAAAAAGTCTTTTGAAGAAGATTTCATATTGCTTACTGAAGGCAGAGATGAGCATGAATGTGGACTCATTCTTGTAGAAAATGGACACTATAGGGGTTTTGGCTATACATCCATATATAACCTTAATCAGGGTGTGGAAGAATTAAAAGAAACGATCAAATATAAGTCTGTAAATCCTGAATGCAATCAAATCATTATAAAGTGGATAGAAAAGCATCCAAATACTAAAATGATTAAGTGTCAAGTTTCACCACGTTTTTGAAGTATTTGAATTTATAATCTTTTGTAAATCTAATAATTTCTGATAAAACTCTGGTGGATTTTGGATAAAAATTTCTTGTTTAATTCTGAACCATTTTTCAAGTGCATTAAATGGTGATTAATCATTAAGCTCTTTTTTCAATGAACCATGTCTTCGATACAATTATAAAAGACTAAAAACTGGATTAGTACCCTGTTCATTGAGGTATAACTGGGGTACTTTTCGATTAGGATTGTATTTTTTTTATAGTACCATTGGCTCTTTCTACCATTCCATTTGTTTTGGAGTTGCTTGTTTTGTAAGTATGTGATCAATTTGATGTTCGCTATATTTTTGATCAAGTTTAAAAGGCTTGGTACATAAATTGCCCTTTTTACTTCGAATAGGAGAGTTGGTGAACTCCAGTCCATTATCAGTCAGAATATGTGATATCTTGAAAGGGAAGAAAGCTACACAGTGTTCGAAAAAAAAAGCCCCTGTACTTTCCGGCTGTTTTATCGCAATAAATGCAAAAGGACATCACCCTGGTGTCCTAAACAACCTAAAGACACTTGGCAATTACACTGCAAAATGTTTGATAATCAGCCTGTCTAACCTGTAGGCCATACCCACGCACATCAATACCAAAACGATACTAATATAACCCAGAATATGATAATTGTGAATAGCATAATTCTTATCGCTGAATGTTATCCAGCCACTACTGAGCGTCGCGATGCCAGATCCCAATGATTGTGCACATGAATTGAGGCTCATAAAACTTCCCCTTGATTGCGCAGAGACAGCTTGAGTTGTCATGGCTTGCCCGGGTACAGTTCTTCCGGTGGCAGTGCTAAACCATAAAGCAAAAGTGATTAAAACCACATAAAGTGGCATCACCGGCATATTTGTGATAAAAAATATAAATATCGTCGACACAAGGGCTGAAGCCACAAATACTTGTCGTTTGCCGAATCTATCTGCCACCTTGCCGGCTATCTGAGCCGTGATCAGAGCACTGAGTCCACCGCACAAGTATATCAAAGGGGTATATTCCTGAGGTACACCTACATTATACACCATATATGGATTGATGAGTGGGATAATAATAAAGTGTCCCATGATCATCAGAATGCTGAAGGCAAGGGCTGTAAGTTGGGTTTCGTTTTTGAATATCAGGAAAAAATCGGTAATTCGCTGGTTGAGTGCCACCGGATGTGATAGATGTTCATTTACATTGGGTACATATCTCAACAGAAAAGGAAACAAAAGGCTACCTACGACTGCTACAACGATAAAAGGAAAGTACCAGTCATATTTATTGGCCAGAAATAAGCCGAAGGGTACACCGACTACAGAAGCTAATGCAAAACCGCCCATCAACAAGCCCATAGCTTGTCCGCGTCGCTCATAAGGAATCACATCACCGATGATACTTAATACCTGCGCTCCTATTAGCCCACCAAAAATTCCAGTGATGACTCTTGCCATTACCATAGTAAAATGACCTGTGGCAAAAACACATCCGAATGTTCCCAACAAAAATCCGAAATAAGCATACAGCAATAGTTTTTTTCTATCAAATTTGTCAGCAAAAAATATGGCTACGAAACTACTCACAAAAGCAGCAAGTGAATAACTCGAAACAATCACTGCAAACTGAGATGTTGTCAGGTCCCATTTAGGCATCAAAATATTACCTAAAGGCATCATGATCATAAAATCCAGTATATGGGTAAAATTGAGCAAAGCCAGCAGGGCTACCAGTATGATTTCGTTGCGTTTCAAAAGATATATGGATTATTTTATCAAAAAAAATGAATTTATGAAAATAAAATTAAGTGACTGACACAATTACATCCATATTCACCGAGATTAAAGAAATAATTTATTTGCTTTTTAGCTGAAAGCAGTTCTAACAACATAATAATAAATAAGTTGGAGGTTTGATTGAACTGATCGATTATTCCTGTTTTTTTAAAATATCACCTAACGCAATGTAAAGAATACTTGGTAAACCTTGATGAGGAGTTTAAAATTAATCGTTTAATTATTAATATAAAATTCTTTTTATTGCACTACTTTTGCTATTATCAAAATATATATTTATGAAATCTAATTTTAATTGGTTATTTATTGCAGCCACTTATTCTTTAATGGTTATTTGTGCCGGATCAATTTTGTCCTGTAAAAAAGCATCTGAGGTAAGAATGCCTCAACAATACACCATCGAGCAACTTTATGATAATGTAGATATTTATGGATCGGATTTTAATAAGGATGAGACAAAAATATTAATAGGCACCAATAAGTCCGGTATTTATAATATAGGTGAAATGACGCTAAGCGATACATCTATCTCTATGCTGACCAGCTCACCCAATGATGCATTTTTTGCTGTAAATTATATCAGTGGCACAGATCAGTTTATATATTCGGCTGACAAAGGCGGTGACGAAAATAGTCATCTGTATGTAAAAGCCACTAATGACACGCTCATTAAAGATATAACTCCGTGGCCCAATAGTGCCAATTCATTTTTAGGCTGGAGTAAAGATAAAAAATCCATGTACATCAGCAGCAACAAGCGTGATGTAAAGTATTTTGACCTTATGAAAATAGAAGTGGGTAGTTGGACGCCAACTATGCTCTTTGAAAATAATGAAGGATTTGAAATATCATTGATCAGTGAATCAGAAAGATATATTACCATGTCAAAATCTATCACTACCGATAAAAACGAACTGTATATTTATGACTACACTACAAAAACCAGAAAAAAAATAAGCAACGACTCAGAATCAAGCTGGTCTCCTCAAGCATTTGAGAAGAATGACAGCGTTCTCTATTATTCTACCAATGATGGTGGAGAGTTTAGCCATTTAGTAAAATACAATATCAACAGCAGTACTCAAGAAAAAGTATACGAAGACAAATGGGATGTTGTAAACATGAGTTTAAGCGAAAATGAAAAATATAGAACCATATTTATCAACGAGGATGGTAAAAATAAAATTCTATTATTTGATCATACTAACGGAAAACAGATAAAGTTTCCTGAAATTTCAGATGGAGATGTGTTGGGCGTGACGATATCCCGTACCGAAAAAAATATATTGCTTTCTATAGGCAGTAGTACCAGCCCACGAAACCTGTACCTGTACAACATAGATAAAAATGAGCTTAAAAAATTAACCAACTCCTTAAACCCTGCCATCAACGAAAATGACCTGGTGAAAGCAGAAGTAGTTCGCTTCAAATCGTTTGATGGTTTGGAAATTCCGGCCATCTACTATAAACCACTCCAAGCCGACAAAAATAACAAAGCGGGGGCGTTGGTTTGGGTTCATGGTGGGCCGGGTGGCCAAAGTCGGGTAGGATTTAGTAACAGTATCCAGTATCTGGTCAACCATGGTTATGCAGTATTGGCTGTCAATAATCGGGGCAGCAGCGGCTATGGCAAGTCTTTTTACAAAATGGATAATAAGGACCACGCCAACGGCGATCTGAAAGATTGTATTTATGGTAAAAAATGGCTGCAACAACAGGAATATATTGATTCCGCAGCTATAGGGATATATGGAGGTAGTTATGGAGGCTGTATGGTATTGGGAGCATTGGCCTTTCACCCGGAAGAGTTTAAAGTGGGTGTTAATCTTTTCGGTGTAGCCAACTGGCTCCGTACGCTTAAAAGTATTCCACCCTACTGGGAATCATTCCGCAAGGCATTGTATGATGAAATGGGAGATCCGTACACTCAGGATAGTGTAAGACTCCGTAATATCTCTCCGCTTTTTAATTATGAAAAAATAAACAAACCTCTTCTGGTTTTCCAGGGATCGAATGATGTAAGGGTACTGAAAGTAGAAAGTGATGAAATAGTAGAAGGCGTGAAGAAAAACGGAGTTCCTGTAGAATATGTCGTGTATCCTGATGAAGGTCATGGATTTGTTAAAAAGGAAAACCAGATGACAACATCAATAAAAACTTTGGAATTCCTGGATAAATATTTAAAACCTAAAAAGGAATTGAAAGATTAAAGTTGTTTGACCTTCAGTATCAGGAAGTCAATACATAAATCATCGTTCTGTTTTTATAAGTGATTCGCCATTTGCATTTGTTGTAAGTATCTCACTCATGTGATCAAAAAATGGCCTTACAGATTGGAAAAGTGAGTTGACCTGAATTAAAAAATCATAAGAGGTTACTTCCTGATCTGTAAATTCATGTCTCAGAATAAATTGTTTATGACGAAGCAATTGTATTGCCTCGTGATTTTTATCATAACCACGAGGCGCAATATCCAGCAAATTTCCCCTTAGACTTCCGAAATTTGATTGTATTCCTTTAGTGTTCAATATTGTATTCCAAAGTGTGAAATTAACAGAAATATCTTCTCTGATTCTTTTGAGATCAGCTGGATTTGGAGCAAAAAAACCACATGCTAAAAAGCTGTTGCCGGGTTTGATTTGCATATAATATCCTCCCCTCCGAAACCTGGTAGCCCTGCGGAGACTGAATGCAAATCGGGGATTGTAAGGAGATTTATCTTTACTGAACCGAACATCATTATAGATACGATACAGACTCTTTTTGCCGGATTCATTCTCCAACATATCATGCCTGTTCATTTCAGGTATCAACTGATCTATAAAAGTACAAACATTATTTTGAGCATATAAATAGTCTTCTTTGTGATCATTAAACCACTCTCTGTTGTTGTTCAGCGATATATCAACGAGAAATTGTACAGTGGAATGTCGAATTGTTTCAGATTTCACTTTTTTGTTTTGATTTGGACTGACTTGGGATTATACTTTATAATTTATAATTCATCAACAAAACCCTTCCATCTCTTCATATATGCAATAAATTTATCACTCAAATCTGCATCTTTCAAAAGAGGTATTTTATATGGAGGCCTTTGTGGTTCAAAAGCTGGATCTCTTGCAAGGATTGGCCAGTCAGGTACGCCAATAGCCGCTTTTCCAAGAGCAACAAAATCTGCTCCCAGGCTTAAGACTTTTTCTGCATCGGCAGCAGACCATATATCTCCGGCTACTATTATGGGTATGTCGGGTGGGACTGCTTCACGAAAATATGTAATTAAAGCTTTATCTTTTTCAGCATATTTTTCAGGCTTTTTCATAGCATCCCAGGGCGATACATGGATGTAATCGGCTCCATCTGCTGCGAGAATCTGTGCCAGTTTAAGGCTTTCATCAAAGTCTATGCCCTGAAATGTGTATTTATCTTCAGGAGACAATCGCACACCGACAATAAAATGTTTGGGTACTGCCAGTTTGATTTTTTTCAAAATGGTCCTGATGAGTTTGGTCCTGTTTTCAAAGCTGCCACCCCATTGGTCTGTTCGTTGGTTGGTAACAGTACTGATAAACTGATGTAGTAAATAGCCATGTGCCCCGTGCAACTCGACACCTTCAAATCCGGCTTTTTGCGCTCTAATAGCTCCATCCACAAAAGACTGAATTATCCTGTTGATATCAGCCAGGCTTGCTTTTCTGATGGGGATATTTTTACTTCCTATGCTCATAATATGCTCAGATGAACTTAAAGCTTGTTTTCCTGTAATTGATTCGGGACTTCGGGCACCTCCATGAAAGAGCTGAATAATACCGATACTACCATAAGAGTGTATACCTTCGGCCAATCTTTTGAGACCTGGGATGTGCAGATCATCATATATGCCCAACTCACCTTCCCATCCTTGACCGTCTTTTGACACGTGAGTAGCACAGGTGATGATCATGCCAAATCCTTCCTTTGCCCGCCTGATCAGCCATCGGTACTCATCATCACCCAGTGTGCCATCAGGATTGCTTTGACCGTTGGTCAAAGGGGCGAGTGCAATACGATTTTTGACGGTAATATCAGCGCTGATAAAAGTGAAAGGGTTGAATATCCGGGTAGAATTGGGCATTTTTGTTACTTATATGATTGATGAAACAAATTTGGTTTATATTTGATTTCAAGTAAATGAAAATAAATATATCATACTCCGCTTATGCCACTGCAAAATAGAGTCGATCCTTCAGGTGACATTTGTCTTTCTTCTCACAGAGGTAAGCTGATGGGCAATCGCGGTCACCTGCATAATGATAGAAAAGAGCTCATTCGTCTCTGGCAACTCAAAAGATGGATCATTTGTGTACTGGATTTTAAAGGTCGGCAAAGGGAAGTAATGGAGAAGGGTAAGTACACAGAACTCTTTTTTTTGGATGAAGCCACTGCTCTGGCGGCAGGACACAGACCATGTGCCGAGTGTCAGAGAGATAGATTAAACTCCTTTAAAAAATATTGGACAGC
>JAYTNJ010000021.1:0-6037 GCA_043748345.1 Saprospiraceae bacterium | reverse complement strand
TAAGGATCCAGGTAAACTTCTTTAACGTACAGGGCATCATCCCGATACTTTAAGTGCAGGGCCCTTACCCCAATATCCATGCGTATCCGTTTGTATTGTGAATAAAATCCTGTATATACCTCATTGGCAAATTGTTCCACTTTATTGCTAACACTTTCAAAACCCTCAAATTTTTTTTTAAAAGTTATATTTAGGATGTACTGTAGATTTACGCCTAGTTGCACTTTACGATCCACTATAGTGTAATCGGCACTTGGAGCTAATTGAATGATATGATACGTCGAGGCTGTTCTAAAATAGGGTCTTGTATCATAAAGACAAAAATATCTTGTTCTAATCGGTAGAAAAAAATCCTGATTTAGTACTGCATAATTTAAACCAGCCCCGACTCTAAATTTATTTTTGACTTCTTTATTATATGCTAAGCCCACAAAAAACTCATCATCCGGGGTTGTTTTCCTTACATTAGTCTCCACTTCTTGGAATACAGTGCCATAGTTTAAATGATCATACCTGATATCTGCCCTGCCATTGCTATAGCCGGTATGGATGGTGATACTTCGTTTTGGAGTTTGACTGCATAGTTGGCACTGTATAAAGCCTGTTATAACCGTGATTGCAACACATATAGAAAATATTTTATTTGTCATCTTGTAAAATCTATAATTTAATATTGTAAAGACTTTGTACTCATTTTTAATCATTAATCAAATTCAAACTATATTCATTTTTTAGACAAAATATAACCCACCTGAAAACGTATCTTCAATGGATTGTAGGTATCAGGATTGAGCCCATTGTTGTACAGAGCATCGTCCCGGTACTTCCAGTGTAGTGCCCTGGCGCCTACATCCAGTCTCCATCGGTGATATCGTGCAAAAATCCCAGGATATATTTCCGTGGCAAATAATTCAATATTTCTCCCTTCCGGAAAATAACTTTCAAATACTTTTTTATAGCTAATGTTTAGAATAGATTGTACACTGATGCCTACTAGCACCTGATGACTCAATAGGGTGTAATCTATCGAAGGTGCAAATTGCAACATGTGATATCTTGATGCAGTTCGATAAAGGGGCAATAAATGATCAAAACAAAAATAAACACTCCGCAAGGGTAAAAAAAAATCCTGTTGCAATTGTGAATAATTGATATTCAACCCGACGCTTGCTTTTTGTCCAACCCTGACATTGTATCCAAAACCTATAAAATACTCGTCATCAGGTGTGGTGTTTCCAATATTTTTTTTAACTGATGTCTCAAAAAAAGGCTCTAAAAAGTCGTATCGGATATTTGCCCTGCCATTGCTATAGCCGGTATGGATAGAAAAAATGTGTTTTGGAGTTTGGCAGTATGATGTATTTAATGTACACAAAAGCCACAAACTGACCAAAACCAGATGATAACGATTTGCTTTCACTTTATTTTTGTTTTTAATTGAAGTATAATATTTTAGTATTTCATTTCACAAAACTCCATCAAAATGTTTATTTAATAATGATTACTTTTTCTATGAGGTCGATGAGTTTATTTTTTATCAAAAAATCAAACCAGCGCTCCTGCTTTTAATTCTTCCACACACTCCGGATTAAGTAATGTCGATATATCTCCCAACTGATCCGTCTGACCTTCAGCTATTTTACGAAGGATTCGTCTCATGATCTTACCGGAACGGGTTTTGGGCAATTGGGTAACAAATTGAATCATATCTGGCTTAGCTATAGGTCCTATATGTTTAGTGACGACAGCTAAAATTTCTTTTCTGAAATGTTCTGCATCCACTACTTCATGATGAGGCTTGACGTAGGCATAGATACCTTGCCCTTTGATATCATGCGGATAACCCACAACGGCAGACTCAACTACACCTGAATGTTGATCAATAGCATCTTCCACTTCAGCTGTACCAATTCTGTGGCCTGAGACATTGATGACATCATCTACCCTGCCTATGATTCGGTAACGTCCGTCCTCATCTCTTTTGGCACCATCACCAGTAAAATACATATTTTTAAATGCTGCAAAATAATTGGTTCTGCATCTTTCATGATCACCATAAGTAGTCCTGAGTATCGATGGCCAGGGGTATTTTATACACAACAGCCCTTCTACATCATTTCCATTCAGCTCAACACCGTTGGCATCCAATAAACATGGTTGGATACCCGGAAGCGGATAAGATGCAAAACATGGTTTAGTATCTGTAATACCCGGTAACGGCGTTATCATAATGCCTCCAGTCTCCGTCTGCCACCATGTATCGACAATCGGAGCTTGGCCTCTGCCTACCTTTTCATCATACCAGTGCCAGGCCTCCTCATTGATCGGTTCGCCAACGGAACCGATAACTCGGAGCGAACTTAAATCATAGTTTTCCGGTTCGTGCCAGCCAGCTGCCATGAGCGCTCTGATAGCTGTCGGTGCTGTATAAAATTGGTTGACTCTATGCTTTTCGCAAACGTGCCAGAATCTGCCTGCGTCCGGGTGGCCGGGTACCCCTTCGAACATCATGGTGGTAGCTCCTGCCAATAATGGGCCATAGATAATATATGAATGACCGGTAATCCAGCCTACATCCGCTGTACACCAATATACGTCCCCATCCTGGTATTGAAATACGTTTTTGAATGAATAACAGGTATACACCATATATCCGCCACAAGTATGTACGACACCTTTCGGTTTGCCGGTAGATCCAGATGTGTACAATATGAAAAGCATATCTTCAGCATCCATGGACTCAGCTGCACATTCTGAACTCATATTATCAACCGTCTCATGCCACCAAAGATCAAGATCTGAATTCCAATTGACTATACCACCAGTCGTCTGATAAACCAATACTTTCTCGACTGAATCACAGCCCATAGCTATGGCTTCATCAACTACTTCTTTGACAGGTATATTTTTGGGACCGCGTCTATTGTAGTCAGAGCAGATCACCATTTTACATTCAGAATCTTTGATACGATCGGCCAGTGCATTGGCTGAAAACCCGGCAAAAACCACAGAATGAATAGCTCCGATGCGGGCACAGGCTAACATAGCTATGGCCACTTGGGGTACCATAGGCATATAAAAGCAAATTCTATCGCCCTTTTTAATGCCTTCCGCTTTAAGAGTGTTAGCACATTTATTGACCTCTGAGAGGAGTTCTTTATAAGTATATTTGACAGATGGTTCATTGGATTCATTAGCTTCCCAAATGATGGCTATCTCGTCTCCTTTGGTTGCAATGTGGCGATCGAGACAGTTTTCTGTGATATTGAGTTTTCCGCCTTCAAACCATCTGACATCCGGTGTGATGAAATCATGCTTTAAGACTGTATGCCACTTTTGATGCCAGATAAATGTTTCAGCCTGTTCAGCCCAAAATCCTTCCGGGTTTTCAACACTTTTTTTATAAGCTTCGTGGTATTGATCGATTGTTTTGATTTGGAGTGTCATGGTTTTAAATGATAATATTTCCACAAATATATGAATATCTATAAAACCATCAATGATACCATTCTTTGTCTCCTAAAAAATCATTGGTAAAAAAAGCTTAAGATCGTTAGCTTGTGGATTAAATGTGTATCAATTACCCATTTCAGGTGAAGAAAAAGAAAAAATAGATATTCAATGCGCTTGTGCAGATCCGGAACCTCTTGGGATTCTTATATTTTCTACTATCTCTCTTACGTGTAAAGGGGGTGGTGGAGTAAAATAGCTCACGATGATAGCTACAATAAAATTAGCCAGCATTGCAATAGTCCCAAATCCTTCGGGAGAAATACCAAACCACCAGCTTTCACTCAGTCCGGCTACAGCATCTTTTCCACCATCAAATATCCCGAATTTAAATTTCAACATATAGTAAATCATCAATGATATTCCCACCACCATTCCTGAGACGGCTCCTTCCATATTCATACGTTTTGAAAATATACCCATAATAATAGCTGGAAAAAAGGAAGCTGCTGCCAACCCAAAAGCAAGTGCTACAACAGCTGCAACAAATCCAGGAGGATTGATACCGAAATATCCCGCAACAATAACTGCTGTAGCTGCAGAAATGCGTGCATATAAAAGCTCTTTCTTTTCAGAAATATTTGGATTTATTTGCACTTTGATAAGATCCCTGGAAACTGAGGTAGATATTACTAGCAGTAAACCTGCTGCAGTAGAAAGAGCCGCAGCAAGGGCACCGGCTGCTACCAAAGCGATGACCCAGTTGGGAAGACCTGCGATTTCAGGGTTAGCTAATACCATAATATCATTATCCACTTCCAACTCATTTTTTTCTTTATCCTTTACATACTGTACCAAACCATCTCCATTCTTATCTTGAAATTTTATTAATTTGGTATTTTCCCATTTTTTAAACCATTCAGGCATAGAGTCATAGGATTTATTGCTCACTGTACTTATTAGATTTGTTCTGGCAAATGCAGCTACGGCAGGAGCCGTGGTGTACAAAATTGCTATAAAAATTAAAGCATAACCAGCTGAAAGTCTTGCATCCTTTACCCTTGGCACTGTAAAAAACCTAACTATCACATGCGGCAATCCGGCGGTCCCTACCATTAGGGCCAATGTAATCGCAAATACATCTGCCATACTTTTTGTCCCGTCAGTATACGCTGCAAATCCCAATTCCTGATTAAGTCCATCCAGCTTGTCCAGAAGATACATACCTGAACCATCGATTACTTTACCGCCAAAGCCGAGCTGAGGTATCACATTTCCTGTCAAAGAAATAGATATAAAAATAGCCGGAACCATATAAGCAAATATTAATACACAATACTGGGCAACCTGCGTGTAAGTAATTCCTTTCATACCTCCTAACACAGCATAAAAAAGTACTATCACCATGCCAATCACTACTCCCGTCTCAATGCTTACCTCCAGAAATCTTGAAAAAACTACTCCTACCCCTCTCATCTGACCAGCCACATAAGTAAATGAAACTATTAATGCACAGATGACTGCAACAGTCCTAGCAATATTGGAATAATATCTATCTCCAATAAAGTCGGGCACCGTAAATTTTCCAAATTTGCGTAAATAAGGTGCAAGAAGTAATGCCAACAATACATATCCACCTGTCCATCCCATCAAATACACTGCTCCATCATAACCTGAAAATGAAATGATACCTGCCATCGAGATAAATGAAGCTGCGGACATCCAATCAGCCGCTGTTGCCATCCCATTTGCAAAGGGTGATACGTCTCCACCTGCCACATAAAACTCCTTTGTAGATCCGGCCCTGGACCATATGGCTATGCCTATATATAAAGCAAAAGATAAACCTACGATAAGATATGTCCAAAGTTTAACATCCATGAATGTGTACTTTTATGGTTTGATAAAATATTATTTGATAGTCAATCTTCATGTACATCAAATTTTTTATCAAGTGTATTCATTAATCGGATGTAGACAAATATTATTATGCAAAAGCAATAGATTGACCCTTGCTGTGCAAACCAAAAACCAAGTTTAAAACCGCCTACTTTAAGATTATCCAGATTTTCTTTCCAGATTATACCTGCACCATATGAACATAAAAACCATATTGAAAGCAGAATTAACAGATAACTTAGATTTGTTTTCCAATATTTTTTAAAACTTTTATCCGGCATTTTGTAAAATTAAAAGTGTGAGAATACTTGGGGTTAATAAGTGTAAAGAAACAGAATAATTGTTATTTTTTCTAATCAGGTTATGAATTTATCCAATTTAAAATAAACTACAGTTTTTTAAAATGAGGATGCCGTGGTGAGTCGGATACATCCTTCCCTTACATCGTACTTTGCACTTACTCATTCCGAACTAAATACCATTGACTTCACTTTCCAAGATAACAATTAATCACAAATCTAATTATTCTAATAAGTTTTACAAATACTTCTTTACACACTAATAAAAACACAGTGACGTAAATCATATATAAATTGATTATAAAATTTAAAATTTGCATAATGAAAGACGAAATTTTTAATAGCTATAAAAATAATGCGCTTAAAAAAGGATATCGTGAACCCGGCAT
>JAYTNJ010000020.1:0-7770 GCA_043748345.1 Saprospiraceae bacterium | reverse complement strand
CCTAATTCCTGTGTTACCAAAAAGAAAAAGAGTGAGACTGGTGCTGTCGGTAAATTTTATCATAATACCACTGCTTATTATAATGGTTATTGGAACGCCAATGAAATCCTGAAGGAGAGTATGAAGACCTTAAGAGCATCCAATACTGACGATTACAATAGGATTTTGGAGGTGGAAGACTACATATCAGTAGATAACCCCAAGATGGTAAAAGGAGAAATGGATAAAATTATCGAAAAAGTGACTACCGTCGCCCAGTTGCATGAGCCAAGTGACTGGGTAGATGATTGCTACGTGATGATGGCCAAAGCCCAATACTTAAAGCAGGAATACGAGACCACAGAAGAGACGCTTGAATATTTTCAGGAAGATTTTAATCCGGCCAATCCGTATGGAAGAAATTATAAGAGTCGTAAACCTTCAGGCAAAGCAGCAAAAAGAGCCAAAGAAGAAGAAAACAAAGAAAAAGCGGAGATAAAAGAAAAGGAAAAGGAGAAAAAGGATGAACTTAAGCAACAGGAGCTTGAAGAAAGAGAAGAAATTAAGAAAGAGCAACTGGCTTTGAAAAAAGAAGCCGAAAAACTGAAAGAAGAAGAAAGGGAAGCAGCGGCTAAAACCAAGGCAACCGAAAAAAAGGAAAAAGAAACGGAGAGAAAAGAAGTAGCAAAGACCAAAGCAGAACAAAAGAAAGAATCAGATAAAGAGCGCGAAAGAGTAAAGAAAGATAAAGAAAAGCAAAGAAAAGAGAACGCAAAAAACAGAAAAAAAGGATCGGGTACTAAAAAACCTACTACTTCACGCACAAAACCCATACCTGTTGAAACTATTGAACCAGTCGCACCAAAGCCTGAAGAAAAAATGCCGGAGAAGAAAGAAACTTCTGTAGCACAAGAACCCTCAAAATCATTCATCGAACCCAAAAAAGAAATCATACCTGAGAAGAAAGAAGTAATAAAAAAGCCATTGCCTTCAAAAGTAAAAAAGACTGAAAAAAAGGAAGAAGTGGAAGAACCTATTTCTCCACCAAAACCTAAAAAGCCTGAAGAAGACAAAACAGCTTACAGTGAAGGATTGCTATGGCTAGCTAAAACATACATCAAGAGAGAAAACTGGTTTGCAGCAGAAATGTTGCTGCAAAAACTGGAGAAAAGTGCTGTGAATGATGAAATAAAAAGTGATCTGCCTGCGACCTATGCAAACTTATACATCAAGCAAAAAAAGTATGGAGATGCTTTAGCAAAACTTGATCAGGCCATCGACGAAGAAGGAGATAAACAACTTAAGGCAAGATATGCTTATATCGCAGGTCAAATAACTGAAAAGGAGAACCAAAGTGCAAAAGCATTGGATTATTTTGCCATGGCTAAAAAATATGCCCGAAGCCCTAAAATGGAGTTTATGGCAGATCTTGCCGTGGCCAAAAGTGGCATCATAAGCGGGAGTAGATCAAAGGAAACTGTAGTGTCTGACCTTAAAAAAATGCTGAATGAGGCTAAAAACTCTGATGTGAAAGACCAGATTTATTTTACAATTGCTGAAATAGAAGTGTCCCAGAAAAATACGGAATCAGCCATCGAAAATTTTAAAAATTCTATCAAAAATAATAGTGGTAATCAAAAACTGAAAGCTGAATCTTATTATCAGATAGCAGGATTAAATTATACCGGAGAAAAATATCTTGAGGCATCAGCATATTATGATACCACACTTACCCTTTTGCAAAGTAATGATTCAAGATATAGTCAGGTGCAAAAACTCGTTTCAAACCTTAGAGAAATTGCCTCTAATCTGGAAACGATCAAGTATCAGGATACTCTTTTATATTTTGTCACCTTGACTGATGAAGAGAAGAAAAAGATTATCCCAAAGTGGTTGGAACGCAATAAAAAACAAAACCAACCTATGGGAAGCGGTAATATTATTTCGAAGCAACTTTTTGAAACCATATCGGTAGATTTTGGAAACAGCTCGTTTTTTGCCTATAATAAAAATACAAAGGTCAGGGGAAAAGAAGAATTTGATAAGCTATGGGACAGAAGACCACTCGAGGACGACTGGCGTCGAAGCAATAAAGTTTCTTCAGGGGTATCCGAAAGTGTTGAAAATAAAATAGCTGAAGCTGACGGAAAGGAACAAAAATTTGATAAGGAAGAATACGAAAAATTCCTTAGAGAGTTACCAAATAATCCCATCAAAAAGCAGGAAGTTCAGGAGCGTGTCATTATGTCAATGTTTACTCTTGGAAAACTTTTCAGAGATAAAATTGAGAATTTTGCTAAATCAGCTTCGACACTTGAAGGTATGCACACAAGGTTTGGTCCGACACCTCATGAACAGGATTCATATTTTTATCTCTACCTTGATTATATTGACCTTGGTAATAAGGCCAAAGCTGAAGAATATAAATCAGGAATTCTGAAAAAGTACCCACAATCAAGTTACGCTTCGATTCTGTCGGATCCCGATTATTTCAACAAAACCGGGGCTAAAACCACAAAGGCTGACGACTTTTACAGATCAGTGTACTCTCTGTATGAAAGAAGAAATTATAGCGAAGCATTAGACTTTCTCAACAAAGCTACAGATGCGATAGGCGATAATCATAATTACCATGCAAAAATCGCACTACTCAGAGCCATGTGCATGGGGGGCAAAGATGGTAAAGATGCATATATCAAAGCATTAAATGAAGTGTTGACAAATCACCCGAATACGCCTGAGCAGTCTAAAGCCAAAGAGATTATGAGGTTTTTGGGAGGAGATCAAACGGCATTCACTACAGTTCAGGATGTAGATAAAATCTATCAGCGCGACCCGGCAACGACACATTATGTGGCAGTAGTCACTTATAATATTGAAGAATCACAGTATGTTAATTTTAAAGTGGCTGTCTCCGAATATAATAAGAAAAATTTCAAAACTGACAGACTACAAATGGGAGATGCGAGTCTAAATATTGACTTAAATTCTCAGATCATATTAATCAGAAAGTTTGAAAATGAAACCAAAGCTCTGGATTATTACAAGAGAGCAATAAAAGATGCGGAAGAATTTTCAGGTAAAGCCAATTATACCTATGATGTTCTTGTCATCTCTCAGTCAAATTACCGAAAAATGTTAAGCGAAAGAACAGCTACAGCTTATCGCACATTTTTCGAATCAAATATACTAAAGAATTCTGATAAATAATTGAAGGATAAACGTGTTTTCTACCACAGTGATAAAGTAATCTTACCAATTCAACTTATAAGAAATCGGTTGGAATTGGTTTCTCATTATTATAGATGTGTGGTGAAGTTTTATACTTTTGCTTTTTTATCAATCCTTAAATAACAATTATTGTGATTCGCACAGATGTATTGGTGATAGGTGCCGGGGTGGCAGGATTTTCATTTGCAATCAGAATGGCTGAGAAGAGACCAGATCTTAAAATAACAGTCTTAACAAAAACATACGAAAAGGAATCCAATACCAGCTATGCTCAAGGTGGTGTGGCAGCTGTTTGGGATAATGATATAGATAGTTTCAGAAAACATATTGAAGATACTCTCGATGCCGGTGATGGCATATGTGACGAAAAAATAGTTGAAATTGTTGTTAAAGAAGGCCCGGAAAGGGTGCGCGAAATCATAGAATGGGGTGCCAGATTTGATAAAAATAAAAAAGGAGATTATGACCTTGGTAGGGAAGGAGGGCACTCTGAAAACAGAATTTTACATTACAAAGATATTACCGGGTGGGAGATTCAGAGGACGCTCAATGAAAAAGCAAAAATGTACCCAAACATTGAGTTTCATGAACATTACTTTGCCATAGATATTATTACTCAACATCACTTGGGAAGAAATGTAACAAGATTAACGCCTGATATAGATTGTTATGGTGCCTATGTTTTTAATAAAGAAAGCAAGGAAATAGAAACCTTTCTCGCCAGAGTCACAGTGCTCGCTACTGGCGGAGCAGGACAGGTTTACAAAAGTACAACAAATCCGACAATTGCCACAGGTGACGGCATCGCTATGGTATATCGCGCAAAGGGTCGTGTCGCAAATATGGAGTTTATGCAATTTCACCCTACATCTCTATATAATCCGGCTGGGGAAAACCCTGCATTTCTAGTGTCAGAAGCAGTCAGAGGGTTTGGCGGTATTTTAAAAACTACGGATGGAAAAGAATTTATGCAGAAATATGATGAAAGGCTCTCTTTGGCACCTCGTGATATTGTTGCAAGGGCCATTGATAACGAAATGAAACTGCGGGGTGATGACTTTGAATATCTGGATTGCACCCATTTGGATCAGGAAGCCTTTTACAATCATTTTCCCAATATCACAGATAAGTGTAAGAGTATGGGAATAGACCCGGCAAAAGATTATATACCTGTTGTCCCTGCTTGCCACTACACTTGTGGTGGCATATTAACGGATGAAATGGGAAGATCCAGTATATCGCGCCTTTATGCTGCGGGTGAATGTACTTGCTCAGGCCTGCACGGTGCCAATCGACTTGCTTCCAATTCATTGTTGGAAGGATTAGTATTTGCAGACAGGATTCATCAGGATATAGCTGATAAAATCGATGGATGGAATCTGGAAAACGATATACCTGAATGGGATGCTGAAGGCACCACTGAGCCTAAGGAGATGGTATTGCTTACGCAGAGTTTAAAAGAA
This sequence comes from Saprospiraceae bacterium, assembly GCA_043748345.1. Classification (GTDB taxonomy): domain Bacteria; phylum Bacteroidota; class Bacteroidia; order Chitinophagales; family Saprospiraceae; genus OLB9. The sequence goes on along the minus strand of JAYTNJ010000020.1, from coordinate 3,097 downwards.
CTCAAAGAGATCATGAGCAGCTATGTAGGCATCGTCCGAACAGACGTGCGACTTAAAAGAGCTTTGGACCGTCTGCATTTACTATATAGTGAGTCTGAGTTACTATATCTTAATACCATTATCTCGCCACAACTATGTGAGCTGCGCAATCTGATTACTATTGCATATCTGATCACTAAAGCTGCCCAAATGAGAAAGGAAAGCAGAGGTTTACACTTTAATACTGACCATCCTCATCAGTTTTTGTATAGAGAAACAACTATTATGTAATTACTTTTTTTTTTGAATTACTGAAATGGAAGATTCAGTAAACCTACTTCTATTAAATTTTTATTAAAAAATCTGCCGTCATTAATAGAAGATTAAATAACTTTACCTATTATTAACTAATAAAATTTAAAACCATGGAAATTTTACAAACAAACTGGGCTAAATATGGAATATATTACGGAGTACTGAGTATTGTTATTCAGCTGATTTCGTTTTATGTTTTTCCAATCAATGTGTGGGTGCAATTTTTACTTGGAATGATTATCATGTTGATTTTGTTTTATATGGCCGGTAAAGCTGAGAGGTCAGAAAATGATGGGACATTATCTTATGGCAAGGCACTAAAAACAACATTTTTGACAGGGTTTACTGGACTAGTGATCGCAACTTTGTTTTTAATCATTCTTATCCAACTTGTTGATCCGAGCTTGGTTGAAAAACTTACTCAGATGTCAGTAGATGCAGCCGGGTCAATGATGAAAAGTTTCGGAATGCCAGAAGACCAGATGGAGGCTGCACTAGAGAAAGCGGAAGAAGAAGCAGCAAATAGTTTTACTCCGGTCCGTCAATTGCTCAATATATTGTGGGGGTCTATCATGGTTTTGATAGTGGCTGCCATTGTTTCTATATTTATCAAAAAAGATGAAGATCCAAACAAGATATCTGTGAACTAATTAGTTAATTCTTAAAAAAGATATCGTTGATACATTTAGCATATATTAGCTGATTTAGATTGAGACTTGAATTAATATGTTAACGTTTTATAAAATTATATATTAATAAATTTAAAATGGCAATATTTTATTCTTTTATTACGTATTAATTGATCATGTTTTAGAATAATATTTTATAATGAATATTCAAAATACATTATCAATAGGATTAATTCTATTTTCTGTCATTGATATATTGGGCAATATACCGGTTGTCATTGACCTTAAAAAGAAGGGGGTGGAGGTTGACTCCATGAAAGCAGCATTAGCTTCATTTGCTTTAATGGTTGGTTTTTTGTATGCTGGTGAAGGAATATTAAAAATCTTTGGGGTTGACGTTCAATCCTTTGCTGTTGCAGGAGCGATCATCATATTTTTTATAGGGCTGGAGATGATACTGGGTGTCAAATTTTTCAGAGAGAATCAAGGCCTAGAGGCTGGCTCTATCGTGCCAATTGCTTTTCCGCTTATAGCAGGTGCCGGTACACTTACTACCATTATATCCTTAAAATCAAAATATCCTAATATGGATATTCTCGCAGCTATCTTTTTAAATGTAGTGGTTGTATTTGGAGTCTTGCATTTTTCAGACTGGATCAAAGACAAATTGGGAGATGCCGGTGCAGCAGTATTGCGTAAAGTTTTTGGCATCATACTTTTAGCCATTGCCGTCAAACTTTTTAAAGAGAATTTCCATCTTGTCATTACGCCTGATAAAAAATTAGGATTTTTCAAGAGTGTTTAACAAAATTATGTGACTTTAGACAAGTAGTTTTCTTTTGGCAGGCTAAATTTTTTAAAGTAAAATATTTAATATCTTATATCAACCAGCAATTATGAATCCAACAGTTAAATATATTCTAGCAATTTTGGCTGGTATCATTATCGGCGGCGTAGTTAACGGAATTATCATTTCAATAAGTGCCAGTGTGATACCTCCTCCCGAAGGCGCAAACCTTACTACCATGGAAGGCCTAAAAGCCTCAATGTCACTCATGGAACCCAAACATTTCTTAATGCCTTTTTTGGCGCATGCTTTGGGTACTTTGGTAGGAGCTATACTCGCATCATACATTGCTGGAGATAATAAACTAAGAGCAGCATTGATTGTAGGCTTTTTTTTCTTTCTGGGAGGCTTTGCCAATATCATCATGCTGCCTTCTCCATTATGGTTCTCATTTGTTGATCTATTAGGTGCTTATTTGCCTATGGCATGGATTGGGTATAAAATTGGTGAAAAAATCAGTATCTGATTTTTTTCTTTGAAACAGACTTTAAAAAAAACCATCTGAAAACTACATTTTAAATGGTCCTTTTAATCATCATCAATAGAAGAAGGTTAATTTTTATTTGGCCATCGGCCTGGTGTATAAGGAGCTTTATTTTTATTTAATGTTGATTCTATTTCATTTACTCTTGTATCCAATTGCTTAATCAAAGGATATACTTCGTTAAATTGTTTTTCGGCTATAGCAAAACTGGTTTTAAAAGTAGCAGGTATTTCTGATGTACTACTCCATATGCTATACATTATACTATACACCCTTTCATTTATCGCTGGTTTAATTTCGAATTCACGGCCGGAAAGTGAATTGTCCCCTGAGAGTTTAATTTTGACTGGTATAAAATCTTTCGTGACTGAATGTATCTTTGTGAGCAGATCTCCAGGCACTTCCGGCATATCAATAATAGCTTTTTCCGCGCTTTTTACTCTTTGTTCTATTTTACTCATTAAATCATTGGTGGCACTCAATTCTTTAGTCATATCTGATACTTTTTTGTAAAATGCTACATTAGCCGCCATATCTTTGGCCGGGATACTTGCCTGATTGAGTAACTTCGCTTCAAATGTCACTGGTTCTGCCAATGGGGTCAGAACTCCATCGTGAAATTTAGACATACTGACTTTATACTTTCCTGGTGTGACAAGATGACCTTGCGGAGCTGAACCAAAAAGCTGATCTTCTGTTGGCGTGGATCTGTTTTCAACGGGATCTGAAGGGGCATATCTAAGGTTCCATGTCATTCTGTTCATTCCTTTCTTAGCTGAAGTTTTAATATGCCTTACTACATTGCCGGCTACATCCGAAATAGTGAATAGCAGGTAAGGATCC
>JAYTNJ010000019.1:0-16814 GCA_043748345.1 Saprospiraceae bacterium | reverse complement strand
AAAAAAAGAAAAGAAACATATAATAATAAATAATAATATATTTATTATAAATTAAGATTAAACTGTCCGAACATTGGGGGTAACTATAGATCTCTTAATCCAAATTTTTTCTAATAGACAAACGGAATCAATCTCCACGACCTATCCACATACTCTTTAAAAGCAACATTACCGGCATATTTCTTTCGGTTGGTGATTTCTATCAATGGTATGCCGCTGATACCTACCAATAAAATGATAATCCACACCGGGCTGATTACAGATAGCCATTGCCAACCTGCCAGCACAGGAAATACATACCAGAATATCGACAACCAGATGATGATCTCACCGATGTAGTTGGGGTGTCTGATGTATCTGTATAAACCAGTATTAATGAATGAATTGGATGGATGATGGTTTCTGAAAGTAAATTTCTGCCAGTCAGCCATTGATTGCATTACCCATCCTGTAGCCCAAAATAAAAATGCAAATATATTTACTTTTATGTTGGGTGACAAAAGCCCGAAAAGTACTGGAAGCGAAATAATCGAGATACTGATAGATTGCAGAAGCCAGAACTTCAAAAATCCTCCGGCATTGCCGCGAAATGCATCAAATCTTTGATCCCTACCCATCTTATGAATCCGGTAAAACAGAAAACCTCCTAATCTAGTACCCCATAGTATCACCATCAAAGAGAGAATCACCCTTCCCGATGTCAAATCGCCGTAAGCAAAAAGAAAGTAAACAGTTACTGCTATGAAGCAAAGGCTGTAGCTGATATCTGTCAGGTGGTCACTTTGCTTTTTGTAAGCCCAAAAATAGGCAAGAACATTGACCAGCGTGATGATAACAAAGGAAACAAAAATAGCTGCCATATCGGTTTAACAGCCATTTTTCATAAATGTTTATACATTTTGTACGACTCAGGGCAGTTCCTGACCCTGGGAAGCAATCAGGATTTCAAACCATTGTTCATTAGTAAGGATGACGTCAGTTAGGTCGACTACCTCCTTTATTTTTTCTGACTTGGATTGATTTATCACAGGAAGGATACCTGCGGGGTGATGCAAGAGAAAGAGCAAAGCCATATCCGTCAGCGTCCATTGGTATTTATCTGCTAGTTTCAGCAATCTTTCTTCCAGTTTAGCTCCTGTCTTAGTATGGGTATATATCGCTCCTCCACCTATGGGTGACCATGACATCGGTATCATATCATAATTAATACAAGTATCGATAGTGCCATCGTATAAAGGACCCAGATGAGTAATACTTACTTCTACCTGATTTGAACTGACGGGATAAAATTTGTACATTGCCTGTAACTGATCAGGAGAAAAATTTACTACGCCAAACTCTTTTACCTTGCCTGACTCTTTAAGATAATGGAAAGCTTCCGCCATTTCACTATAATTCATGATAGGGCTTGGTCGATTTATCATGAGCATATCAAGATATTCAGTATTGATATTTTCGAGCGATTGTTCCGCAGACTCTATGATATGCCTTTTGGAAGTATTATAGTGAGTTATCTGAAAACCTGGCTTTTCTGCACATGGTTTTATCATTCCACATTTTGTAATAATCTGCACCTTATCTCTGGGTATTCCACTCAGGATCAGAGCATCGCCAAATTCTCTTTCAGTAGTGTAATTTCCGTAGACATCCGCATGATCAAATGTAGTAACACCCATCTCTATACATGAGCTTATCATAGAAGCCATTTTTGTCGGTGACATTTTAGCACCCCAGCTACCCCACCGGATGACGCCAGCCACGACTTTAGAATAATTGTTCATCATTAAAATAAGTTTTTTGGTTATTGTATTTGGTTTTTTAATGTTTCGAGTGCTTTTTGCACATTTTTGTCGTCCTTATTCAGATTATTTGCTGATTCATAATCCTTTAATGCTTGCAATTTATTACCTCTTTTTTCATAAATTATACCTCGCATATAGTATCCCATATGATTGGTAGGGGCTACAACTGTCAATAGATCAAACTGCTCGTACGCTTTGTCAATAGAATCTGTTTCCATATAGAGCAAACCTGAGTTGAGATAAGCATCAGCATAAGATTTATCTTTTATTATAATATCCCTATATATTTGCTGTGCGCCTTGTATATCTCCATGATTTTGGAGATAAAATGCCTTGGCATGTAATGCTTGCATTGATTCCTGATTACTCAGGATGGCACTTTCATAATATTTGATTGCTTTGGGGTCTTTTTTTTCTTCATACAGTTCTCCCAGAATGATCCATGCGTCAGTCAATCCACTATCCATTTCTACGGCGGTCTGAAATGCATTCATCGCCCTTTCTTTATCTCCGATGGACTTAAAATTCATACCCAACATAAAATAAGCTTCCGCATTCTGATTGTCAAGTCTGATGATTTCATTGACAGTGAGTACAGAACCATCATAGTCCTTGAGAATAAGTTTAAGTTCTGCCAGTTTCAACAGAGAAGGAATTCTTTCAGGATATAATGTCAATACTTTATTCATGGTATTGAGTGCTCCTCTACTATTGTAATAGTCAAGATATGCATCTGACAATAAGTGATAAAAATCAGGATTGAGTGAATCTATTGCCATGGCACTTTCAAGATCGACAATCGTATTGTCAAACTCATATTTGTCATAATAAAGCTTAGCTCGCTGAAAATATAACAGCGGGTTGCTCGGATTTTTAGTAATTTCTGCACTTATTTTATCTATATTGGGATCACCGGACAACTGAATTGCCTGTGTTAACTCATCCTTACAACCGTAAAAGGACAAGCAAACCACCGTCAAAATCGTATTGAAGATTTTATTTTTCATATTCCATAGAATCAACATTTTCATGTATTGACTATTTCTACAAATTCTTTACATCCCACCAGTAGTAATATCTGTCATTAAAACATTTTTTAAAACTGTAAAGTTGTACCCAATCTCACGCCGGCGTTTTTACTTCCAAACGGTCTGAACAATCCGGCAATATTTTCAGATTGAATATAAGCTGAAAATGGTCCTGCATTAATTTTCCCGAAAATGCCAAATGAAGCATAGTTGTTTTCTGAAATGGAATAATTAAGTCCTAAGTGGAGAAAAGAGAATTTCCTCAACGCCGAAACAGACAAATGATGGGAAGCATAACCAAAATTTCTATTCATCATATACAGGGCAAAAAATGACCACTTATCATCCATATCATAAGCACAACCTAATGTATATCGGCTATTGAGCTTTGTTGTATAATTTTCAAGAGTTGATTGCACCTTCACAATCTCCAGCAAAGTATCTGTTACAGCTATCGAAGTAGAGTCTCCCAGAAAATCCAGTAAATCTACACCTTCAAATGTAAAAGTACCCTTGCTGCTATACTTCCTTGGAAAAAAATCCCATGCAATACTTCCTATATCTAATGCACTGGCGGATAGAAGCCATTTTTGCCCAATCTTTAATGTAGCTCCTATATCAAAAGCATACCCTCGGTTGTTATAAAAAAGATTGTCAAAGGTAAATGGAGCATAATTTAAAGTAATACTATCAAGGGCTTGATATCTTAATAATCCGCTGCTTCTTATGAGATAATCCGTTTCCAACTCTAGCTGATAAAACTCTGGCTTTGTCTGAAATAAAACATTTGATCTTTCTGATCTCAGGTTTGCTGTACCATACAATAATTTACCTTTACACCCTACTGAAAAATTTCCTACATTTGTTTGTGCCCCCAAATACAATTCATTGTATGCCAAAACATCTACAGCTGTTCCAATGTTAACCTTTTGACCCAAAAAAGGTGCATTACCTTTGGCTGCAATTTCTATGAGTCCTTTAGGATACCTTACATTGGCAGAAGACCGGAAACCATGTCCTGCCATAAGGATAATTGGCCCGGCCTTTATGCCGATATCCAGAGTGTGTACATCCAAATTTGCAGAGATATTATGGTAAGGACTTAATTTTTCAGAATTTTTTTTTACATCTATATACTTATTACCGGATGAGTTGTTGCTGGTAATATTACTTATGGATGGTCCATCGGTACTGACTTGTGCTTTAATACCTGCCAAAGATATATTTACATTTTTATCTAGTGTCAAAGCAGGATTAATAAAAGTGCCCGGGATTGAGCCTTTCAAGTATAATAAAGCTGCATCTTGCGCTACTGATGTAACCTGAAAAAAAGTCAATAACAATAAGATACTCAGATTAATGCTCTTCATGGTTTATATTTGAGTTTTGCTCCGACTTTCATTCCGAGACTGTATCTATCATAAATCCACAATGGTTTTTTCAGTTCGCTGCCTGTAGTATTTAAATAGCCTACTACAACAAGCTTTTTTAAATTTCGTATTTTATTAAAACGAATCGGGTCAAAGTCGATAAATTCAGTTTTATCCTGCCCGGGAGAGGTTATTCCATTTGCCTGCAAGGGCGCAGCGGGCAAACTTATACCTTCTCCTTTAAAAAGTTGGTCAATGTTTTTATTGTTTTCATCTATGAAAAATGCCTGCAACTTGATTTCTGCCGGAAAATCATTGGATGTAATTACTTTAAATTCAGCAGAATTGACTTTGTCAAAATCACCAAGGTCGATATTCAGTGTGTCTGTGATGACAAGCTTATTTAATGACCCAAATAGTGGTACTTCAACCGCTACTTTGACTAAAAAGTAACTATCATTGGTAATGTATCCTTTGATAGTAGTGTCTTGTTCAGGATTTACGATTGCGTTAAGATCATAGCTGATAGTTTTTGTTTTTTCATTAAATATGTCACGAAGATTTGAATTATTTTTATTGAATTCAAAATGTGTGGTTTTCAGATTTCCTATCTCATTAAATGATGGATAAATGTAGTTAATACCTGATGCTATAAAAGGGCTTTGCAAATTAACAGTTTTCCCAGTCACAGAGGTAAGCTGTAATTTATTAATATTTGACCTTACCGGAATCCCGAAAGAATTGTCAACACTGATGGTGATCTTTGGGTCTTCAAAATCAAAGCTCCCGCTCAACCATTGATTAAATAAACCTACATCAATAAAATTGCCTTCAACTGGAAAAGTCTGAAAACCCAGATACCCTTCGATATAAGAAAATTTGAGTACATCAAAATTCATAAATGCATGGTCCAGTTTAATCTTTTTTCCATTACTCAATACAGCATCATATTGAAAAGTCATGGTATTTGATTCGCTTCTATACGTCCATCCATCCAAAGAGATTTGCTCAGTCTGTAATTTGACGGGTATTGAATTTGAAAATTTCAGAGAAAACTCCTTTTCAAAAACGATATTATTTTTAGTGAGTTCCAATATCTTCATCTTGACTTTCACATCCGAAGGAAGCCCATTTTCCAGATAAAAATTTATTTTTGTATCTTTAAAAATAGCTTTTTTGACAAGTTGGGTCGTACTAACAGGTAGCTTCACAACACTTACAGTATCACTTAATACGTATGGAATCAACCCCGGAAAAGGCGGAAGTATAGCAGATGCATTTTTGCTCAGCACATTATTATTATTGTAAATGACTGATACTTTCCCATCAGGATTGATGAGCAGGCTTGTATTTCCTTTAGAAATATCAGCAATCTTAGCCACTGAAATTCGGGAATTTATTAGCGGAACAGCTATTTCATATTCCTCATCACCCCATCCTACCTGTGTATCTTGCGGACTGTCAAAACATGAAAATAAACATATAGAAATGCATATAATCGGGGAAACGATTTTCAAAAGTCTCAACACTTGCATAAAAAGTAATTAATTGTTTTCCGGGATTTTGGGGTCAAAATATCAGAATAGATTTTGGGTGCAATTTACATAGATTTATATTAAGTCGCAGCGATCTCATCAGATATCCCAGTAATAGTCTAATTTCTACTCTTTTAAGATAATAGTAATGGTAGCATCATTTTTTAGATTTACCCGCCAGTATACCCCAGCCACCACTACCTATCAGAAAACCAAAAGCATACCAGAATCCATTATTATTGGTGGCAAAAACCATTACGTCATCTTTAAAAAGCATGGCTATCAATCCGAACGGAGCTACGATACCATGGACCAATCCCCATAAGAAACCGAAAGGCGCACCGTCCACGCATGCATCAACAGATACACGTTCAGCACACCCCGTAAAAATGATCATAATAAATACCAATATTGCAAAATTAAGAATGGTTATTTTCATAATACAAGGAATTTATAAGTAAAAACATACCAAAATACAAAATAGTTCATATTTTTTTGATAAAAATAAATCATTACAAAAAAGTACTAAATGTCAGATGTCATCAAATATTATCCTGCCATTGGTAGCTTTCATATGTATTTATTGCGGTTAATTCGTGGTAGATTGTAATTTTGCAACTTTTTGAGGGTTAAAGTAGTAAGAATTATCATGAGAGTATTAAAATTTGGAGGTTCATCAGTGGCCAATCCAGAACGAATTTTGAACATTGTTTCCATCGTAAAACCAAGACTGGATGCGGGTGAAAAAATGACCATTGTATTTTCAGCGTTTGGTGGCATAACTGATATGCTCATAGAAATGAGTGAACTTGCAAGTCAAGGTAAAGATAAATATATAGACCTCTATCACCAGTTTAAAGACAGACATTCAGCAGCAGCCAAACAACTGCTTTCTGATGCTAAATATACAGAATTGAGTGTTGCTATGGATGAGCACCACGAAACGCTTAAAGATTTGCTGAAAGGAATTTTTCTGGTCAGGGAAGCATCCCCTAGGACAATGGACTATGTACTCAGTTTTGGTGAGAGAAATGCCAATTTTATAATAGCTGAAGCTATGAAGGAAAAAGGGATCAATACTGAATTTCTGGATGCGCGCAAAATTATCAAAACCAATAAAGATTTTGGCAGTGCAAAAGTAAATTTTAAACTTACTGACCCAGCTATTGAGGAATATTATAAAGAACATAGCAATAAAGTACAAATAGTAACCGGTTTTATTGGCTCTGATATAGGTGGGTTGACCACTACGCTGGGTCGTGGAGGATCAGACTATACTGCTGCCATCCTTGCAGGGGCCTTACATGCAGAAGAACTTGAAATATGGACGGATGTAGACGGTGTCCTTACCTGCGATCCTCGTAAAGTAAAACAGGCATTTACTATACCCCAACTCAGCTATGCAGAAGCTATGGAAATGTCCCACTTTGGTGCCAAGGTCATCTATCCCCCTACAATACAACCCGCATTGCGCAAAGGGATTCCGATTTACATTAAAAATACCTTCAATCCTGAATTCATTGGTACACTTATACACAAGGAGCACGACCCAACTTTTAAATCTACAATAAAAGGTATCAGTTCACTGGGCAATCTCTCTCTGATCAGATTGCAGGGTAGTGGTATGATGGGAGTTCCGGGAGTATCTGCAAGGCTTTTTACGGCTTTGGGCAAAGAAAAAATCAACGTAATCCTTATTACCCAGGCTTCATCAGAACATTCAATAAGTCTGGCTGTCACAGATAAGGAGGACAAAAGAGCTCTCACAGCCATTTCAGAGGAATTTGAAAAAGAGATAGAAGATGGCCTTATTGAACCTGTAAAAGCAGAAACAGATCTTTGTGTTGTAGCCATCATAGGGGAGCAAATGAAAAATGTACCAGGTGTAGCAGGCCGTCTTTTTGCAGGTCTTGGTAAAAATGGTATTAATATCATAGCCATAGCACAGGGAAGTTCTGAACTTAACATTTCGTTTGTCATCAACAAACATGATGAAGCAAAGGCTCTTAATGCAATTCATGATTCATTTTTCCTTTCAGACACCAAAAGAATTCATGTATTCATGATAGGAGTCGGGCTTATAGGTGGTACACTTCTCCAACAGATGAGTGAGCAGAAAGAGATATTAAGAACACAAAATGGGCTGGAAATTAAGGTTTGCGGACTGGCCAATACCAAAAACATGATATTTAATGAAAATGGTTTGGATTTGAGTTTATGGAAAGAAATACTAAGCAAGAGTGATTTAAAATCTAACAACCAAGCTTTTATCGACAAGATGATAGCAATGAATCTCTCCAATTCGATTTTTATTGATAATACTGCCGATACAAGTATTCCTTCTTTATATGCTAAAATTTTTAGCTCAAGTATCTCTGTCGCAACCCCCAATAAAGTAGCTGCATCCTCAGCTTTTGAAAATTATAATCATCTGAAACAACTCGCTAAAAAAAATAATGTTCAGTTTCTATTCGAAACCAATGTAGGAGCCGGATTACCGGTTATTTCAACTCTCCGTAATCTGATACACAGCGGAGATAGAATTCTGACCATCGAAGCGGTACTTTCAGGATCAATATCCTATATTTTCAATAATTTTGATGGTTCTAGACCATTCAGTGCTTTGGTTAGAGAGGCTAAAGATCTCGGGTATACAGAACCTGATCCCCGTGATGATCTTTCAGGGGCAGATGTAAAAAGAAAAATCACTATTTTGGCAAGAGAGTCAGGATATAAGGTGGAGACTGATGACGTCATCATACATCCTATTTTACCGGAAAGCTGTTTGAATGCAAAAGATGTTGACTCCTTTTTTAAAGAACTTGAGCATGAAGATACTTACTTCAACGAGTTGTTGCTGAAAGCAAAGTCTCAAAACGGAGTACTGAGGTTTGTAGCCAAAGCCCAGGATGGGAAGGTCTCTTGTGGGGTAGAGATTGCAGGACAAAGAAGCCCGTTTTACAATCTGGGAGGGAGCGACAATATGATCGTATTTACCACACAGAGATACAAACAACGGCCATTGGTGGTAAGAGGTCCTGGAGCTGGGGCAGAAGTAACTGCTGCCGGAATCTTTGCTGAGATTATAAGTGCAGGAAACTAAATTTTAATACTCATTTTAATATTTCAAATATGGCAAAGCCAGGTATAAAAGTTTTTGCTCCGGCATCCGTTGCCAATGTAGCCGTAGGATTCGATATTCTTGGGTTTGCCCTCGAAAACCCCGGAGATGAAATCATAGTGCGAGAAGGTACAAAACCTGGATTGGTTATTACTGAAATACAAGGAGCAGGAGGTAAACTACCTTTTGATGTGATGAAGAATACTGCCGGATACGCAGCATACCGATTGCTTGAACACATCGGAGAGACTGACCGGCCACTGGAAATGGAAATTCATAAAAAAATGCCTTTTGGTAGTGGATTGGGTTCTTCTGCTGCCAGTGCTGCCGGTGGTGTCTTTGCTGTCAATGAGTTTTTGCACACCGGACTCAATAAATATGATATACTCAGATTTGCTGTCGAAGGAGAGCAGATAGCTGACGGAGCTTTTCATGCGGATAATGTAGGTCCTTCACTATTAGGTGGCATGTTGCTGATTAGAGATAATGACACTCTGGATGTCAAAAAACTGCACATACCTCACGGACTTTGTGTTGCTGTCATCTATCCTCATGTCGAAATATTAACCAGAGAATCCCGCGGTATCCTGACCCCTCAGGTATCATTTAAAGATGTCATTAAACAAAACGGTAACTTGGGAGCTTTCATAGCAGGCATGTACACCTCTGATTTTGATCTGATATCGCGCTCACTTCAAGATCTTTTGGTGGAACATCAACGCGCGCACCTTATCCCGCACTTTTATGAGATGAAAGAGCTGGCATTAAGTGCTGGAGCGTTAGGTTTCAGTATCAGTGGAGCCGGGCCATCGATGTTTGCTTTATGCGATAATAGTGGCAAGGCTGAGGCTGTCACGGAAGCGGCTGAAAGATTATTCAAACTTAAAAAAGTGCCTGTAACTACCTACCTCTCTAAGATCAATCACGAAGGTGCCATCAGGTATTGAAATGATACGTAGTCTCATAAAGATAGCTTTGCCAGCACCTTATCCATCTCAGCTACTATCTCATCATTGCACAATCGGTAGATACTTCCTTCGTGTGGATGCAAAGGAATATGTGAATTTGACGGATCAAATATGAATGAGCCATCAGATACCTGATTTCCAATAATCCGGTATGCATCCCTGAATGGAACTCCTGATACGACCAGCTGATTGACTGCATCTACAGTAAAAAGATACGTGAATTTTTTGTCTTTCAGTATATCTTCCTTGATTCTGATATTTGAAAGCATGATGTGTGCCATTTTGAGACAAAAAATCATGTCTTCAATCGCCGGAAACAGTATTTCTTTAGTCAGTTGCATATCACGATGATATCCAGAGGGCAGATTAGTGCATAGGAGGTTCAACTCATTGGGTAGTGATTGAATACGGTTGCATTTGCCCCTGATCAGCTCAAATACATCAGGATTGCGTTTGTGTGGCATGATAGAGCTTCCTGTAGTCAGATACTCAGGAAAGGCAATAAATCCAAAGTGCTCATTCATATAAAGGCAACAATCCATACTAAGTCTTGCCAGCGTGGCGGCAATAAATGACATACCTGACGCCATTGCTTTTTCCCCCTTGCCACGACCGGCTTGAGCATTTATGGCATTCCAGTTGAGGGTATCAAAACCCAAAAGTTCGGTAGTCATCCTGCGGTCAAGAGGAAAAGTACTGCCAAACCCGGCACCAGAACCCAGTGGATTTTTATTTATTATCCGCATTGCTCCGGCCATCATCTCCATATCATCTACAAGGCTCTCAGCATAGGCTCCAAACCATAGACCAAAACTAGATGGCATAGCCAGTTGCAGATGGGTATATCCGGGAAGACCTTTGTCTTTATGTTGATTGCTTTGAGATATGAGTAAATCAAAAAGTGTCTTTACCTGATGAGTTATTTCTTCGATTTTGTACCGTAGAAATAGTTTGATATCCAGCGCTACCTGATCATTGCGGGATCGCCCACTATGTATTTTTTTGCCGGCATCCCCTATTTTTTGTGTCAGCAACCATTCTAACTGTGAATGGACATCTTCTGCATCATCTTCTATTTTAAAATTTCCTGATCGGATATCTGCCAAAATTTCCTCCAACCCTTTCGTCACATCTGAAAGCTCCACCTCAGATAGTAACCCTACTTTGGCCAACATCCTTGAGTGGGCTATGGAACCAAGGACATCATGCTCTGCCAGTTGGATATCAAACTCCTTATCTTTACCTACCGTAAACCGGTCTACCATGTCGTCAGGATTTTGACCTTCTTTTTTTTGCCAGATTTTCATTTTAATACTTTTTCCAGTAAGGTGATATATTCCGCAATTCCTTGTTCTATTTCTTTCAGATATATATATTCGTCAGCAGTATGACTTCTGGCAGAATCGCCGGGACCTATCTTAAGTGCCGGTATACCCACCAGTGCTTTGTCGGAAGTGGTCGGTGATCCGTAGGTACTTTTACCCATACTCAGTCCCGCCAGGACGATGGGGTGATTTTCCGGTATCAAACTGGACTTCAGTCGGGTACTTCTGGGCTTAATATCTGATGAGATATTTTGCCTTAAGATTTCCAATATCTCGTCAAAAGTATACAGTTCATTGACACGAATATCAACAACATAAGTACAGCAATCGGGTACCATATTGTGTGCTTTGTTTTCAGTATTTATGCTGGTAACAGTCATCTTTACCGGTCCTAAAAATGGCGACACTTTGTCAAAACTATGGTTTTTTATCCAGTCTATGTCCTTATGTGCTACATATAATGCATTGATACTTTCTTCTCTTGCTGCATGACCAGCCTGACCATTAGCAGTACAGTCCAATACCAGCAATCCTTTTTCAGCGACTGCCATCTGCATCTGTGTGGGCTCACCTATGATGGCAAAATCACCCTGATGCCGACCTAAAGTATAAATTTTGGCTGATTCCTCAATAAATAATTGCATACCATTTGCTCCCGATATCTCTTCTTCAGCTGTTGCGGCAAAACAAAGATTATATTTTAAGGCTTTTGCGTCGTGATAGTATAAAAATGTTGATAGCAAAGATACCAGACAACCACCCGCATCATTACTTCCCAATCCATACAATTTACCATCTTCTGTGATTG
This sequence comes from Saprospiraceae bacterium, assembly GCA_043748345.1. GTDB lineage: Bacteria > Bacteroidota > Bacteroidia > Chitinophagales > Saprospiraceae > OLB9. The sequence goes on along the minus strand of JAYTNJ010000019.1, from coordinate 4,857 downwards.
GAGTAAACGGATCCCTGGTATAACCCGTATTGGGTTTTACAGTATCATGGTGAGAGTTGAGCAGGATGGTTGGTTTTGAAGCATCAAAAGTCTCATTGTATGCAAAAACATTATTTTTGATGCGATGAAATGGAATATTCTGGTTTAACAAAAAATCCTGTATGATATCAGCTGTCTTATCTTCCTCTCTGCTAAATGATGGAATGGCTATCAGGTTTTCTAACAAAGAAACAGCTATTTTATTTAACTCAAAAATATCTTTCATTGGAGCGATATTTTAGTTCCAGATTTGCCAAGAATGATATCCGGTAATGCATTTGCATGGCCTATGACAACACTTTCCACTCCGTTTTTTAATGTTTGAATGGCATTTTCTAGTTTCGGTAACATGCCGGAATGGACGATGCCTTCGTTTCTGAGATTTTCTATGCTCTCTTCATTGAGTGTTGGTATCACCGATGTATGATCATGGACAGCCAGAAGTACTCCCATTTCTTCAAAACAATAGATCAGGCTGACGCTGTCGTATTCACTCAAGGCGGTGGCCACAACTGAAGCGATCGTATCGGCGTTGGTATTAAGCAACTGTCCCTGTCCATCGTGCGAGACAGGAGATATCACAGGCGAAATACCCTGAGACAACCATCCGAAAAGCGTATTTCCATTGACATGCTTAATTTCACCTACAAAACCATAATCCACCTCCTTGACCAGGCGTTTGTCAGCCAAAATCAGGTCGGCATCTGCACCGCAAACACCGAGTGCTGTGCAGCCAAAGGCAGAAAGGTTGGCAACGATGTTTTTATTGATCAATCCGGCATATACCATCGTGATGACATCCAGCGTCTGACTGTCAGTCACTCGTCTGCCTTCCACCATTTGCTGAGGAATATGAAGTTTGTCAGCTAGCTGGGTGGCCAGTTTTCCCCCGCCATGTACCAATACTTTGTGACCTTCGATGGCTGCAAAATGACCGAGAAAGCCTTTCAGTTTGTCGGGGTTATCGATGATGTTGCCGCCTATTTTAACCACATATATCATAGTAACACTGATTGTTTCTGTCTACTGCGCCTAAACAGGGATTTCTTAATTTCAAATAGCTTAAACAATATTTAATCTAAAACTCAAAGATTTCAAAAGCTTGCAAACCATCAAATGCCTAAATCCTTCAGCATACCTGTCAGTTTTGTTTCCAACGCCTGCTCTACTTCTTTAAATTGATCTTTGGATGGAAGTCCTGCTTTTACACTGCAATAAAACTTGATTTTGGGCTCTGTTCCGGACGGTCGTCCGGTGATGCTGCTGCCATCTTCTGTAAAAAACTGGAGTACATTGGATGAAGGCAGGTCTATTTTTTCAGAGACACCGGTCAGTATATTTTTGGATACGGCACTTTTATAATCTTTGAGGGTGACTACGGTATTACCACCTAATGCTTTGGGAGTATGATTGCGGTAATTGTCCATCATGGCCTTTATTTCCTCAGCACCGGCTTTCCCCTTTTTGGTGATGGAAATCAGTTTTTCTTTATAAAAACCATACTCCACATACAAATCAAGCAAGGTCGAGTATAGACTGCTCCCTTTATCCTTGTAAAATGCTGCCAGCTCTGCAAACATACAGCAGGCTACGACAGCGTCTTTGTCACGTGCGTGTTCGCCTACAAGGTATCCATAACTCTCTTCACCACCTACTATAAATGTCTTTTTTCCTTCCAGTTTTGTCATGATCTCTCCGATGTATTTAAATCCGGTGAGCACATTGTAACACTCTACATTTTTGGATTCGGCCATTTTATCTATCATATAAGACGTCACGATAGTCTTCATGATGTATTGATTTCCATCGAGTTTTCCGGCTTTTTGCCAGGCTGTGAGCATATAATTCACGAGTAAACACAGTGCTTGATTTCCGTTAAGAAGGATGAATTGGTTCTCATCATTTTTGATGGCCAATCCCACCCGGTCTGCATCTGGATCTGTAGCCATGACAATATCAGCATCCATTGCTTTTGCTTTGGCTAGGGCCATAGTAAGAGCTTCAGCTTCTTCAGGATTGGGATAGATGACTGTCGGAAAGTTGCCATCAACGACCATTTGCTCCTCAACAAGGATTACATTTTCAAAACCAAATCTTTTCAAAGCCGGAGGTACCATCACACCACCTGTGCCATGTATCGGAGAAAACACAATTTTCAGATCACGCTGCCTGTGGATGGCGTCTTTGGAGATAGAAAGACTTGCCAGGGCATCGAGATATTTTTCATCTATATCTTTTCCTATTGACTGAATATTGGCCGGGTTTCCATGAAAATTTATTTCATCGACACTACCGATTTTGCCTACTTCGTTCATCACGGCCTCATCATGAGGAAAAACAAATTGTCCGCCATCTGCGCCGTATGCTTTGTAGCCGTTGTACTCTTTGGGATTGTGAGATGCGGTGAGCATCACTCCGCTCCGACAACCGAGTTCCCGAATGGCAAAAGAAAGCTCTGGTGTAGGCCTTAGTCCTTCAAAAAAATACACAAAAATCCCATTGGCAGAAAATACATCCGCTACTACTTTTGCAAGAGATGCAGAGTTATTTCGGTTGTCGTGCGCTATGACAGCTTTGATTTGTTGTCCCGGATATAGTTGCTTCAGATAATTACTCAAACCTTGCGTAGCAGCTCCGAAAGTATACTTGTTGACCCTGTTTGAACCTGCTCCCATGATACCGCGCAGACCTCCTGTTCCGAATTCGAGATCGCGGTAGAATGCGTCGGTCAGTTCGGTTACATTATTGTCAGCAATAAGTTGCTGTATTTCGGCTTTGACGGACTCATCATAATTACCAGAAAGCCAGTTATTGATTCTTTTTTTAATATTTGCGTCGAGAGCCAGGTTTTGCATAATTTAAAAGTTTTACTTTTTAACTTAAATAGATAATTGATAGGAATAAATGCTTAAAATGCAAAAATAATGATTTCCCTATTAATATTTTCTGAACAATAATTTCTTTTAGTTAGCTTTCACATGATAAGGAGTATTTTACATATCTCTTGTCAATATCTCCCTCAATACTGCCTGTGCAGCCCAGACTCTGTTTGCTGCTTGCGCTGTAGTCAGACAATTGGGATGATCAAGAATTTCGTCACTCAGCTCGACATTACGCCTTACAGGAAGGCAGTGCATGGTATGGGCATCATGGGTCCGTGACATGTGTTTTTCAGTGAGCATCCACCCTGCTCCATCCGGTTTGATCTGTCCGTAATCATGATATGAACTCCAGTTTTTGACATAAACAAAGTCTGCATCCCTGAGCGCTTCTTCCTGGTTGTGTGTTATTTTTGCTCCGTTGGTGTAAGAAGTATCTAACTCGTACCCTTCAGGATGGGTAATGACAAAATCTGATTTTCCCCAGGCATTGACCCATTGTGCAAAACTATTGGCCACACATTGCGGGATAGGTTTGATATGCTGTGCCCAGGTCAGGACGACTTTGGGTTTGCGAGGCTGATTCCAGTTTTCATTGATGGTAATTAAATCTGTCAGACTTTGCAATGGGTGGAGCGTGGCACTCTCCAAACTTACAACCGGAATATTGCAGTATTTTTGAAGACTTCGGATCACATTTTCACTATAGTCCAGATCTCTGTCCTTCAGTCCCGGGAAAGTCCTTAAACCTATGATGTCAAAATACTCACCAAATATCGGTGCAGCATCTTTGATGTGCTCCACAGTGGTACCATTCATGACAGCTCCTTCGCCAAATTCCAGCTGCCAGTTGTCATTGCCTACATTGAGGACGTAACTATCCATCCCCAGATTTTGGGCTGCTATCTGCGTGCTGATTCTGGTCCGGAGGCTGGGATTCATAAAAAGTAAACCCAGTCTTTTGCCGGCACCCAGGGTTTTGTCTGCCAGGGGATTTTTTTTGTACTTCAGGGCCAGGTCAATCAATGCTGAAATATCGGCAACATCATGGGTAGAAATGAAATTTTGCATATCAAGATGGGGTATGTATCAATGATTCGAAAGCGGTAAAAAACTGATCTGCTTCTTCTCGGGTAAGTGCCAAAGAAGGCAGAAGACGAATGGTATTGTTTTTGGCTTCACCGGTAAAAATTTTGCATTTGGACAGTAAATCTGATTTCAGGGTTTTTGTAAATGGTTCATTCATTTCAAATCCGATCATCAGTCCCCTTCCGCGAACAGACTTCACTTCAGGATATGATTGTAATCTGCTGATGATATATTGGCCCAGCGTTGCTGCATTTTCGATCAGATTTTCCTGATGGATGACATCGAGCACTGCAATAGCGGCAGCGCAAGCCAGGTGATTGCCGCCGAAAGTAGTACCCAGCATCCCTTTTTTTGCTTCAATTTTCGGAGCTATGATAATACCTGCCACCGGAAATCCATTGCCCATACCTTTGGCCATGGTATATATGTCGGCATGAACTCCGGCAATATCGTGAGAAAAGAAACTGCCCGTTCTCCCGTATCCGCATTGCACACTATCTGCAATGTAGACACTGCCATACTGATCACAAAGTTTTCTGATGGTTTGTAAAAAGGATGGTTCGGCCACATATATACCACCTACTCCCAGTATTCCTTCGATGATGACGGCGGATATTTCTTGTCCGTGTTTGGTGAAACATTCGGTGAGTGCTTGTTCTTCATTGAAGGGCAAACGGATGATATCTCCGGTATAATTGACCGGGGCCACTATGGCAGGATTGTCGGTGGCGGCTACGGCAAGGGATGTCCTGCCATGAAACGCTCCTGTAAAGGTGACTACCTTTTTTCTACCAGTATGAAATGATGCGAGTTTTAGTGCATTTTCATTGGCTTCAGCCCCTGAGTTGCA
>JAYTNJ010000018.1:0-17843 GCA_043748345.1 Saprospiraceae bacterium | reverse complement strand
TTTTTAAAAATATACTAAGATGAAGATTTTCACTTTGCTTTTTATAGTATTATTTAGTTCATGCAGTTATGCTCAGGAAGAAGATAAAGTAATAGTTACGCCTGAGAATATCAATTACACATCTGAGATTGTTGTGCCTGATCTGCAGATACCTTGGGGTATGGCATTTCTTCCAGACGCAAGTATATTAATAACTGAAATAAAAGGAAAGCTTTTATTATATAAAAATGGTATTAAAACAGAAATTAAGAATGTTCCCACTGTATATGCACGAGGCCAGGGTGGACTGTTGGATATAGCACTTCACCCAAAATTTACTGAGACTGGATGGATTTATTTGACATATTCTTCAAGTGATGGAGATGAAAAAGTTGGAAATACCACCCTTATGAGGGCAAAAATAAAGGATGGAGCACTAATAGACAAGCAGGTATTATATAAAGGATTGCCAAATACCAACAAACCATACCATTTCGGTTCCAGAATAGTATTTGACGACGAGGGATATTTGTATTTTACAATTGGTGATCGAGGCGAACATTTTGTCAACCCTCAGGATGTAACCAAGGATGGAGGTAAGGTTTACAGATTAAAGGACGATGGTTCTATACCAGAAGATAATCCATTTTTTAACACAGCTGATGCTAAAAAAGCCATTTTCAGTTTTGGTCACAGAAATCAACAGGGAATGACCATTCATCCTGATACACGCCAAATATGGACAAATGAACATGGCCCCCAAGGTGGAGATGAAATCAATATTATTGTCAAAGGAAAAAATTATGGCTGGCCGACTATTTCTTATGGTATTAATTATGACAATACAATATTAACAGATAAAAAGGAAATGGAGGGTATGGAACAACCACTGTACTATTATATACCATCTATTGCTCCTAGTGGCATGGCTTTTATCGATTCTGACAAATATCCAGGATGGAAAGGCAGCCTGCTAATAGGTTCCTTAAAATTTCAATATCTGGAAAGACTTGAATTAAAAGATAACAAAGTTGTGTATAGAGAAAAACTTCTTGCAGATATAGGACGCTTAAGAAATGTAAAAATTGGACCGGACGGTCTTATTTATGTTGCAGTCGAAAATAAAGGAATAGTAAGAATAGTACCAAAGAAATGAAATATTTTATTTTTTGCTTAGGAATTTATGGCTCGATTGCTTCAACCAGCAACTCCGTGCAAAATGGAGAGTTATCAAAAAGTATAGAGAGAGGTAAAGATGTCTATACTGATTTTTGTATTACTTGCCATAAAGTAAATGGAGAAGGAACACCCAAGGTTTTTCCACCCGTAGCAAAGTCTGATTATCTGAAAAAATTTCAAACTGAAAGTATCAGAGGAGTTAAGTACGGTCAGCTGGGTAAAATAAGAGTAAACGATATAGATTATAATGCTGCCATGCCGGATCCAGGTTTGACAAACGAAGAAGTTGCTGATGTCATGAATTATATTAATAATTCATGGGGAAATAAAATTTCTGGAATCGTAACAGCTGAAATGGTTAAGAAAATAGCTAAATGAGCTAAACATCTTTTATTTTTTACTATTCATTTGGTTTTTACGTTTTGTTACTACTTCAATTTAATTTTTTTCTTTACTCCTTTATTTTTCGGTAATTATTATTATGCGGATGTTTTATAATTTCTTTTTGAGATATGTCTAGAGCTATTAAAAATATCTTATTTTTGCGAAGAAAGGTTTAGGGGTTATAATAATATTGAAATAAATAAATCATCATGGCAAGAAGACATATTGCAGCAGGAAACTGGAAAATGAATACTACCATCAACCAAGGGATAGACCTTGCACTAATTATAGCAGGATCTGACAGAGATAAAGATGTATTGGTAATTTTAGCTATACCTTTTACTCATATTTTCCCCCTCCAAAAAAAAATTAAAGCAAATTCTAAAGTTTTACTGGCTGCTCAAAACTGTCATCATAAATCTTCAGGGGCTTTTACCGGTGAGATATCTCCGGCGATGCTTGCAGATATGAAGGTGCCTTACGTTGTATTAGGCCATTCAGAGAGAAGGGAATACAATCATGAAGATAATGCTCTTTTGGCTGCTAAACTTCGGGCGGCTTTGAATGCAGGACTGAAGGTGATTTTTTGTTGCGGTGAGGCATTGGACATAAGAAAAGCCGGAACCCATGTAAGTCATGTCAAAACACAGTTGACAGAGTCATTATTCCAATTGGATGCCAAAGAATTGAAAAATATTGTTATTGCTTATGAGCCAATTTGGGCCATAGGTACCGGTGAGACTGCATCTCCAGCTCAAGCTCAGGATATGCATCAATCTATTCGTTCAATATTGCAAAAAAGATATGGGAAAAAGGTAGCAGATAATACAAGCATATTGTATGGAGGCTCTGTCAAGGGGAATAATGCTAAAGAGCTCTTCAGCCAGCCTGATGTCGATGGGGGCTTGGTGGGAGGTGCATCATTAAATGCTCAGGAATTTATTCAAATCATTAATTCATTCTAAAAATAGCCGATTTCAATACATGTTTTCTACATACTTGTAAGGTGAGCCTGTGTTTATTAAAACAACTACATCATTATTACCGATAAATCCGGAAACGATTAGTTTTTTGAAAGCCATATATACGGCGGCCCCTTCCGGCGACAGGAAGATACCTTCCCGCCGTCCAAACTCGTGGATGGATTCCATCATTTCAATTTCAGTAACATCAACCGCCATTCCATTACTTTCTTTGAGCGTGCTCATAATTAGCCTGTCACCAAAAGCTTTTGGGACACGCAATCCATTTGCCATAGTCTCTTCTGGATTTTCATAAAGATCACAATGATCCATGCCGGAATCAAACGCCCTAACTACAGGGTTGCATCCTTCAGTTTGTACCGCCACCATTTTGGTAGGAATATTATCCACCCAACCCATTTCTTTCATTTCCTGAAATGCTTTCCAGATGCCTATAAGCCCAGTTCCGCCACCTGTAGGATATATGATCACATTAGGTAAGTTCCATTGAAGTTGTTCTGCAATTTCATAGCCCATTGTTTTTTTTCCTTCCAGCCTGAATGGTTCTTTTAAGGTTGTAATATCCCACCAACGGCTATCGGCATTATCTTTTGCCATAGCAATACCTGCATCCCTGATACTACCGTTGATTTTGGTAACATTTGCTCCCATGACTTCACAATCGAGCTGAAATACTTTGGGCGTAGCTTCTGGCATATAAATATTTGCTTCGCCATCCATGGCTGCCACATAAGCTGCAAGAGCACTTCCTGCATTACCTGCCGTTGGTATACAAAAAGAACTTTTGCCCATTTCCTTGGCTTTTGACACAGCCATACCAATGCCTCTTGCTTTGAATGATCCTGTGGGGTTCAGCCCTTCTTCTTTGAGCATTACTGAAGATATTCCTGAAGATATTTCAGTTTTTTTTAGGTGTAACATGGGCGTCCACCCTTCACCAAGAGATATTATATTTTCGGTATTTTCAATGGGAAGGAAAGCTTCATACCTCCACATATCATATCGATCTGTGTTAATATTTTCTTTTTTTATAGTATTATTCAAAGCATATCTTGCCAGTAGTGGCTGTGTACACTTATGACAATAGTTATGAATTTTGGATTTATCAAAATTTGCACCGCAGTGAATGCATTCCAAATGGGAATAATAAGTCATAGTAAATTTAATTTAGGCAAAGATAATAACTGATTAATCTTTTTGCCTATTTTCTATGCCATCAGTTTTTATAAAGTAGTTTCATTTTTTTAATATCAACGCTGTGAAGCAAAGCATTTGATGTGGAACTTGATAGGTAACTATATTTAGAGTATCTAAATCATTACTTTGTTTTGTACAAATATTAGTATTTAGTAAATTCATACATGACTCTATGTAAACAAGATTCTAAAAACAAATCAGGGTTGCATCATATTTTAAAATGCTTGCGGGCAAATTAACGCAATAGATTTTGGATTTAATTTTTTTCGTTTATAAATTAATTTACACATTATTAATATTTTATATCTTTGCTAAAATTTTAATATTATGTTGTCATCACTCATGACTCCGGTAAATACATCAAATAAATCTTTTAATGAAAATCATTTCTTTAGTATAGTTTTTGAAAACGATAAACCATTTGGTGGTTTTTTGGGATCTGGTATTGCCCTTATTAGCTTAGCATCCGTTATATGTGATCCTGTAAGAATTGGATTAAGAAGTTTAGATTCTCATTTTAAAAATATACAAATCTATGATTTGGGTTATCTAAAAGTTATCAATCAGGAAACTATACATAAAATAATTTCATTATGCATCAGTTTCGGAGTTGTTCCGGTCTTCACCGGCTATGAATTAAGTCAGGAAAGTATTGAGAACATGAATTCTCAGGATTTTATTGTTTCCAATCACATTTACCACGGTAATACTGAATGTAATTATATTGCGTATCAGCGGCATCTTTGTAAAATGGATGACATTCATATAGCGGAAGAACACAGATATGACACCATAAGTCTAGGAAAAATGAGATCTAACCCAAATCTTCTTGAGCCGGTTCTTAGGGATATTGATTTATTATTTGTTGATTTACAAGCATTAAGAACATCGGAAGCCCCGAATATACAGTTTACTTACCCAACTGGATTACAAGCTGAAGAGATATGCCAAATTTTAAAATATGCTGGAATGGGTTGTAAGATTAGGGGAGTATTTTTTCAAGCTATGTTAAGGACAGGATTATCCGGACAGGAAGTTGATCTGATAGCTGAATCGATATGGTACTTTGCTGAAGGTATAAATATCCGATTGAATGACCACCCTGAAAAATCAACTGATCACACACAGTTCATTTTGCACTCGCCGTCACAGGATGTGGATCTCGAATTTTTTAAGCACAATCAAACTTCAAAGTGGTGGTTAAAACATCCTTCTTCTCAAGTAGGAACAAAATATCTCGCTTGTTCTTACGAAGAATATCAATCATCAATGGATGAAGAGTTGCCTGAAAGAATACTTAAATTTATTAACAACAGCTAAAAATATCACTTAATTATTACTGTTTTATTCTGAAATTATATTCTCAACGGCAATGCCTCTTGATCCTTTTAATAGTATCAAAGTATTATTGTATTGTTGGGTAATAAAATATTTTTTTGCTTCGGAGATATCTATAAAATAAACTCCATGATATATATCTTTTACAGAATCGAAGTTTTTACCAATAAAAATTACATTTTTAAATCCAAGATCTTTGGTTAGTTTAATTATTTGTGCATGCTCTTCATCCGAATATTCACCCAACTCAAGCATATCTCCCAAAATAAGAACCTTATTATTGGCAGTCATTTTAGCAAAACTTTCTATGCTTGGTTTCATACTGGATGGATTAGCATTATATGCATCTTTAATAATTTTATTTGTGCCTGATTTAATAATTTGTGATCTGTTATTCTCAGGCAAATAGGCACTGATCGCATCTATAATATCATCGCATTTTATACCGAAATATTCTCCTGCAGCAATGGCAAATGCAATATTTGGTACATTATAAATCCCATAAATTTGGGTGGCTATTGTATTACCAGTATACTCAAACTCCAGAAACGGATCTTCAACACTTATTTTAACAAGCTCTGAAGCAGAGTATTTTACAATTTCTACATTAGGAGGCAATAGCGAACATAACGTTTCATCGTCAGAATTAATAAATATTTTACGATGCTGATTGGCTGCATATCTATACATTTCTGACTTACCTTTTTTGATACCTTCGATGCCACCAAACCCTTCGAGATGAGCTTTTCCTATATTAGTTATCATGACATAATCAGGTTCTGCAATGTGACAGAGGGCTTCTATTTCGCCTTGATGGTTGGCTCCCATTTCTACTATCAAAAATTCATGTTCAAGTTCAGTTTTTAAAATTGTAAGTGGGACACCAATATGATTATTCAGGTTGCCGGAAGTAGCATTAGTTTTGTATATTTTTTGAATGACGTCCCTACAGAGCTCTTTAGTAGTGGTTTTACCATTTGATCCTGTTATGGCCAAAACCGGTATTGTCATATTTCTTCTATGGTGATTCGCTAATTTTTGTAAACTTGAGAGTACATCATGCACTAGGATATATCTACTATCCTTTTCGAATTCTGACTGATCAATTACAGCATAGGCAGCTCCATTAATTAAGGCATTCTCTGCAAAAACGTTACCATTAAAGTTATCTCCTTTTAATGCAAAAAATAATGAACCAGGTGTCACCTTACGACTATCAATACATATCGTAGGATGTTGTGTAAAAATTCCATAAAGCTTATTTATTTCCATAAACAAAAAAAGCCCCTGCATTTTGTGCAGAGGCCATAATTATAATTTTCAAAATTATTTATATCTCCTTTTGATTTTCCTACCACTTTCTTTAAATGTATTTCCTCCTACATCTTCATTACCAGCTTGCCCTCCAACTCTGGTCATGGCACATCTGAATCCTATGCTTCTATCTGCCTTATCTTGATCTTTAAATCTTCTTGTTCCAGGTTGCAGCCAGTAGAGCCTGTCTGACCATGAACCTCCTTTAAATACTTTTGATTTGTCAGAGACTAATGTAGTTTCTCCGTAGAGGTATTTAATATTATCTGTGTCACCATCCTGGTAGGATCTTACATCGCCTTTTTTATAGTTTTCTCTGTCTCTCGCTTCCTCATCGTCTACATTTCTATATTTCAAACGACCTAAGGAATCTTTTTCAACAGGTTTTCCCTCTTCATCGATTACAATAGTCTGAAACTGGTTACCTCTGAACGGATTAAGTTCTTGATTTTCTGCATCATTTAGTGTTGTCGAAGTAGTAGGTCTGTAAGTATCTGCTGTCCATTCGCTGACATTGCCAGCCATATTATACAGCCCGAAATCATTAGGAACGTAAGATCTAACAGGACCTGTAAATGATGCATTGTCATTTAAATTACCCGCTAAACCCATATAATCTCCTCTTCCTCTCTTAAAGTTGGCAAGTATTCGTCCTTGCGAGGCATTTCTCTTTTTATATCGTGCCGTGTTACCGTTCCATGGATATAATCTTCTGTCTGTATATACTTCATCGTCAGAAGTAGGCTGATTACCTTGTAAAGCGAGTGCAGCATATTCCCATTCTGCCTCAGTAGGTAGTCGATAGTCAGGTAGTAAAATGCCATCATCGAAACCAACAGGTCTTTCTCCGCCACTTACCAAATTGGGTAAATTCTTCTTAACGTTACCTTGGTATTGACCAGTGAGATATGCTTTTGTATCAAAATTATCGGAATCTTTTGACTCAGGGGTAGGATTTAAAATTCCTCTCTCTATTAATACCATCTCGTTTACTCTGCTGGATCTCCATTTACAATAATCATTTGCTTGTAACCAAGTCACCCCAACTACGGGGTAGTCATCATATGATGGATGCCTAAGGTAAGTCTCAACAAGCGGCTCATTAAAAGCAAGCTCTTCTCTCCAAACTAATGTGTCAGGAAGTGCTTTTCTGTAAACTTCCGGATAACTTATATATCTGTTTTTTACCCAATGAAGATATTCTCTATAATTAATGTTCGAGACTTCAGTTTCATCCATATAAAATGAAGAAACAGTTACTCTACGGGGAGTATTGTTAAATTCATAAATAGGATCATCCGATGTTCTTCCCATAGAAAATGTTCCACCTTCTACTAAGACTAGATTCGGCCCATCAATTTGTCCTTCATAGTTTTTCTTTTCAAAACCACCCCACTCGGGATCATTATACTTCCATCCTGTGGCTGATGAGCTGCCACCACCACCTTTTTTACCGCATGAAGTAAAGATTAAGGCACCAAAGGCCAACAAAATTAATGAATTTATTAAACTTTTCATTGATTGATATTCTAAAATTCTAAAATTAGCGCTTAAATGTACGGCTTTTTAAAACACCGTATTAATTAACATTAAAAAAAATAATGAATTCAGGTATGAATTTTATTATCTAAATATTGCAAAACAGTCATTATAATCCTGTCTTTTAGGATATAGATGCTCAAAACTTACTACTACCCCTATCTCATGACTGCCTCCTTGTCGAATATTTAATTGTGACATCGTCAAATCAAAACTATAAGTAATCTTCAAGAAGTCTTTTTTGACTCCGAAAGATGTGATAAGTGCATCCCCATTAAACAATGAATGCCTAAACCACAATCCTCCCTGAATTTTATTTACCGATAAGTAAGCCCCCACATTTAATTGATTATATCCTGATTGGCTCAGAAACATTATGTTTGGTGATATAAACGTGGGATCTATATTTTTATTGCCTGGCCTTAGTAAAATTTGCATACCACCATGTAAAGAAAACCTCACAGGTATAGCTTGAGCCGATTTATCAGCAGAATTTGTGTTTCCTAAAAATGAGATATCAGGAGTATTTAGGTTTTTAAGCGCAATTCCAAAATAATAATCAGGATTATAAAATACAACACCTGCCCCTATATTTAGAAAATTTTTTGTAGTAGAGCCTGGCACTGATTCTTTGCTTGGGTAAGGGGTGCCACCGGGCGATAATGGCCCGTTTGATGGATCAATAGCATCGCCGAACTGCAATTTATTCCAATCCAGTCCCATATTTACAAAACCAGTTTCAATGCCTCCTTTGATGTAGGAATTTTTATTTACTTTAAGTCTGTAACTGTAGAATCCTGTAATACCAGTAGTTTTTATGATACCATCTCCTGCATTATCAGTAACCAAAGAAATACCAACGCCGCTGTTGAGCTTGGAAATAAATTGATCGTAAGATAAAGAATAAGTAGTATAAATTTTGCCAAGATTGGGCCACTGGTTTCGATAATTAAGCTGAAAAAGTGGTGCTCTCGTATTTCCGGCAAGTGCCGAGTTGAGTTGCAAATGTGCATTATAGTATTGGCTATATATAGGATCCTGAGAATTAATATTATTTCCAAATAAAAATAGTATTGCTACAGAGAGAGCTGAAACTCTTGTAAATCGTAAAACCTGATTTTTTTTTAATATTTGGGATGGCATTAACACAATTATAGACAATACAACGGCAAATATGGTCGTTTTAAGGTGAAGTTGACACGATTTTAACACATATTTATTAATTTAGTTGGATTTTTGAATTACAAGTTGCAATCTTTTTTTTTGATATCCATATTTCGAGAGTTTTTCAAAGCATGAGATTAATTTTTTTTATCATTATATTTCTTATTATTTCTGGCAAAATGTGGTGCCAAAAAACCGAAGTGATTAGAAATTCTTTGACTTGGGGTAAAGATAATTCTCAAAATTTTGACATTCTACCTGAGAGTGTTCCCACTGGATTAAACAACGAAACTGTGCTTTTTTATCAGACTGTTGTTTTCAGCCGAAGTGATATTGATGGTGTAAAGCTACTCGAAACTCAATCGCAGTTAGCGAACTTACCTGATTCACAAAAGAAAAACATTTATAACAGTAATTATAGTGTTACTGCTGATGTATCTGAAGTGAGAGGGCAATATTTTTTAAACATCATTATTAACCCTTTTCGGAGAAATTCTGATGGCCTTATTGAGAAACTGATTTCATATTCAATGGAAATATCTTCAAAAGGAATACAATCTTTGAGTTTAAGGGGTCCGCAAAATACTTTTGTATCTGCACTTTCCACTGGTGATATATATAAAATAAGTGTCGAAAAATCAGGTATTTATAAAATTGATAAAGCTTTTTTAGAATCAAAGTTGGGTCTTGATATCTCAAAGATTAATCCTAAAAAGCTAAAAATATTTGGAGCACGTGGTGGCAGACTTCCGGAATCAAATAAATCGCCTCGTACTGATGACATCCAGGAGATAGCAGTTTTTGTCAGCGGTGAGGCTGATAGTAAATTTGATAATGCTGATTATTTACTTTTTTACGCTGAAGGTGCAGATGTCTGGCAATATAGTCAGAATTCAAAGTCTTACACTTATGATAAAAATATCTATGACGACAAAAACTATTATTTTATAAAAATTGATGATCAGGATGGCATAAGAATTAGAAAAAATAATGTCTTCACTCAATCAGCTGGCATAGAAATGACAAATTATGATATGCTGCAGAGACTTGAAGATGATAAAATTAATCTTTTAGGAAGTTTTAGTGGTGCAGAAGGCACAGGAAAGGAATGGTATGGTGATATTTTTCCTTCAGGTGCGAGAGAAAAAAATTATACATCAAGATTTGATTTTACAGGCTTCATTGCGTCAGTACCGATGGAAGTAGATATGGCTTTCGCAGGTAGGAGTAATGCCAACACAAATGTAAGTCTAAGTGTGGGCAGTAAATTAATCACTAAAAATGTACCTTCTACCAATGTATTAAGTTCAGAATCACTTTTTGCTCGCACAGCAACTATCAAAGAAACATTTACTATACCAGATAATAATCCTTTGATAAAAATTGTTTACCAATCAGGAGCTTCTGATTCTGAGGGTTGGTTGGACTATTTGCAAATAGTTAGTGCCAGAGATCTTTCATTAAATACTACACAATTGGCATTCAGAAACCGAAAATCGGATGCGCACCCAATAGCTTCCTTTGTTGTCAGCAATTATTCCAGCCAGATTATTTGGGATGTTACTAATCCTTTTGAGCCAGTGGAAATGCTAGTTTCAGGAAACAGATTAGTATTTAAATCAGAAGGATTAGTTAGGGAATTTATTGCCCACAATACCACAAAAGGTGCTTTTGAGCCATTGGCTTTAGGTAAAATACCCAATCAGAATCTTCATGCCATGAAAGATGAAGATATGATCATTGTAGTTCATTCTAAGTTTTTAACTGAAGCGCAACGATTGGCAGATCACCGAAAAAAAGTGTCGGGTTACAAAATTATAGTTGCTACAACGGATCAGGTTTATAATGAGTTTAGTGGGGGGAGAGTGGATCCAGCAGCTATAAGGGATATGGCACGAATTCTTCTGGGCCGTAATCCTAAATATAGATATTTACTTTTATTTGGAGATGGATCTTATGATTATAAAGGACTGGTTAAGGATATTCCTGCTGAAAACTTTGTTCCGGTATACGAAACGGATGAATCGCTTGACCCTATAGATGGGTTTCCGTCAGATGACTTTTACGGATTATTAGGGCCTGAGGAAGGAGTTGATTTAAAAGGTGCACTCGATATATATGTAGGCCGTCTTCCTGCAAAAACTCCGGAAGAAGCCAATGTTTTGGTAAATAAAATCATTCATTACGAAACATCACCCAAGACTCTAGGTGATTGGCGCATGCGAGCAGGTTATGTTGCTGACGATGAAGATGGAAATACGCATTTAAGAGATATGGACGATATTGCAATTTCCGATGAACAAAGGCATATTCTTATGAATCAGCAAAAAGTATATGCTGATGCTTACAAACAGATTTCTACCCCCGGTGAGAACAGATATCCGGATGCCAACAAGAATATCAATGACAATATATTTAAAGGTCAGCTTACATTGACATATTTAGGTCATGGAGGACCATTAGGCTGGGCACAGGAAAGAATTCTCACGGTACCAGAGATTCAGGCATGGAATAATTTGGATAATATGGCTATCATGGTTACAGCCACTTGTTCATTTGCAGCTTATGATGACCCAGCTGTTTTAACGCCGGCTGAATACGCTGTACTCAATCCAAAAGGTGCAGCTATAGCTCTTCTCAGCACTACTAGAGCGGTATATACCAATTCTAATAAACTTTTGACTGACGGAGTACACGAGTTGATGTTTTCAAAAATAAACAATAAACCACCTTCACTTGGGTACATATTGGCTGAAGGAAAAAATAAATTTCAAGGAGATTTTTTCAGAATAAATTCCCGTAAATTTACATTACTTGGAGACCCTTCTATCAAAGTTGCTTTGCCTGAGTACAACATAGTAACTTCAAAAGTTAATGACAAAGATGCTTTGTTGGGTAGTGATACCTTAAGTGCCCTGGAAAAAGTTACATTAGAAGGATTTATAAGTGATGAAAAAGGTGTCTTGGTTTCTGGATTTAATGGGACGATATTTCCGACGGTTTATGATAAAAAGACTTTTTTACAGACTTTATCCAATGATAGCGGGTCCCCTAAATATACGTTTTCATCTTATCGAAGTGTAATATTCAAAGGAGCTGCCACTGTAAAAGAAGGAAAATGGGCGATTACTTTTTGGGTGCCTAAAAATATAAATTATAGCTTTGGCAAGGCAAGAATATCATATTACGCAACTAACGGAATCACTGATGCGGGAGGAATTTTTACAAACATTGTTATCGGCGGCACCAACAATTCATTTGTAAGTGATGACCTTGGACCCATGATGGATGTTTTCTTAAATGATGAAAGTTTTGTCTCTGGAGGAGTAACCAATGAAAATCCAGTGCTGCTTCTGAATCTAAAGGATGATTTTGGTATAAATGTAACAGGTAATGCTATAGGGCAAGATATTACAGCTGTTGTGGATGGAAATAATCAGAATGTTTTTATTCTTAATGATTTTTACGAAGCAGCAAAAGATGATTTTACAAAAGGGAAAGTTAAATTTCCTTTGAGTAAATTGGAAAAAGGGTCTCACCATATTGTGGTAAAAGCTTGGGATATAGCCGGCAATTCTACAGAAAAAAGAGTTGACTTTATGGTTGCGGAAATTGGACAAAACAAATTGCAAAACGTGTTTAATTATCCTAATCCATTTTCTACCAATACATATTTTCAGTTTGAACACGACCTGTCAAATACAGAGCTAGAAACCGTGGTAGAGATTTACACTATAACAGGAAAACTTATAAAAAGTATAACCCAAACAAAATATTCTACAGGATTTAGAGTTAATGATATCAGTTGGAATGGAAGAGATGATTTTGAATCCACATTGGCTAGGGGGATTTACCTTTATAAAATAAGGTTATATTCAAAGGAACTCAATCTCACCAGAGAAAGTGGATTTGAGAAACTAATAAAACTCTAAATAAATTATTAACAAATTTAATTTTGTATTTTTGCACAGATTTCTAAACAATGAGTATGAATAATTTGATTAAATACCTTATGCTTGGTATAGTGTTGTTAGAACCTGTATGGGCAACTTGTCAGGTTTTCGATCCAGGCAAAGGTTGTGTTATAGATAATAACGGAGAGTGCATATCCAATACACTTCTTACAGCTGTTCCTTTTTTGAGGATTACACCTGATGCACGATCCGGTGCCATGGGTGATGCAGGCGTGGCATTGACACCAAATTCAAATTCGTTACATTTTAATGCTTCAAACCTTGTTTTTGCTGAGGATCAATCAGGATTTTCATTTACTTACACTCCATGGTTGCGCAATCTGAATTTGGATGATATATTTCTTCTGTATGTTTCAGGTTATTATAAACTGGATGAAAACCAGGCTATTGGTGGAGGAATCCGTTTTTTCTCACTGGGAGACATAGATTTTACAGATGCCAATGGCGGTTCATTAGGTACAGGGCGACCTCGTGAAGGTGAATTTACAGTTGCATACGCCAGGAAACTCGGAGATAAGTTATCAGCTTCATTATCAGGAAAATATGTTTTTTCAAATCTGGCGTCGGGCTTACAGGTCAATGGAGTAGATATAAATACTGCTACATCTTTTGCCGCAGATTTTGGTTTGAATTACAGGACAAAAACAAATGTTGGAGGATATAAGGGAGAATGGTCATACGGCCTTGCAGTCACAAATATAGGGTCAAAAGTTAGCTATACTACAGACAACCTAGTTAAGGATTTCATTCCAGCAAATATTGGATTAGGCACAGCACTGAAGCTTGATTTTGATGATTATAATTCATTGACTTTTACTGCAGATTTTAATAAATTGTTGGTTCCAACTCCTATTTCCAGAAAAATTGTTGATGCCAGTGGAAACCTTACGGATAATAAAGATTGGGATAAAAATAGCAATAATATTGCAGATTACAGAGAAAAATCCTTATTCTCCGGCATTCTTGGCTCATTCGCCGATGCACAGGGAGGCTTAAGGGAGGAGATAAAAGAGGTGTCAATATCTGTAGGTGCAGAATATTGGTATGATAAGCAGTTTGCATTCAGAGGCGGTTATTATTGGGAGAGTGCTGAAAAAGGTAATAGAAGATTTTTTACAGTAGGGGCGGGAATAAAATATAATGTTTTTGGTATTGATCTTTCATACCTTATCCCTACTTCAGTAATTCCAAACCCGTTGGATAATACTCTACGATTTTCCCTCCTTTTTGACTTTTCAGTATTTAAGGGTGATTGATGTCAACTTTCTGAGATAATATTTTTCAAGTTTATTAAAAATGACTATGTAATTTGTAACCGATCAGGATTTCGTCTCGTATAATTGAAATACAACATGGCAAATCAAGAAACGGAACTAAATCAGGTGAAACTTCTTCTCATCGGAGATAGAAAGACTATCAGTATATTTACGGATACTTACGGTCAATTTATGTACAATGTTTGTTATAAAATTTTGCAAAGTACACCTGATGCAGAAGAAGCCACTCAGGATTCGGTACTAAAGGTTTTAAAAAACCTTCATTCATTTGACATAAAATCATCTCTCAAAGCATGGTGTTATACTATAGCCTACCGCACAGCTATTGATTATAAAAGAAGAACTAGGTCTACCGTAGAATTGAAGGATGATTCATACTTTGTGTCTGATAAGCAAGCTGATGTAATCGTTGAGGAAGATGATAGAAAAAAAAATGTATCCAAGATGATTCAGTCACTTGATGAGGAGTCACGAACAATTGTTACTATTTTTTATCTTGAAGAGAGGAATATTAAGGAAGTAATGAAAATAACAGGGCTTACTGAAAGTAATATAAAAATCAAGCTATTCAGAGCGAGAAAACACATGGCTGAATTTGCCTATAAAAAAACTTTACACTTACATAATTAAATCTGCATAAAATGGAAAATCTGATTTGGAAATTTATTGATAAAAACTGTACTGATGAAGAAATTGAGCAGGTTAACAGACTTTTGGAGTCTGACTCAGATTTTAAGAGCATGTATTTAATTTTTTCAGGCATTGATGCACAATTATCTGATTCCCCAAATGTTCCAATGTCACCTTTATTCAAATCTGTGTTACAGCAAACAATTTTAACATATTCTCGCAAAGAATCACCTTCAAAAATATCGGATGTACTTTCTACTGAATGGATAGTTGGGCTTACCTTTGTAGCGGTTAGTGTTTTAATTTATGCTTTAAATTTTAATATTGGAACAGGTACATTTATTCCATCAATGCCAGTACCCAATGCAAAAATAATGACCATGATTAGTCTGGTCACAACCGGTTTTATTATGCTTCTTATACTAGATTGGGTTTTTAAGAGAGTTTATAATAGAAGAATAACATTCATTTTAGTCTAAAAAAAGGGAGCTGAAAGATCCCTTTTTTACAATCGAAGCGATTTAAAAATGTGGCTTTTAGTTTTGTTTTAATCTCTCCAGAATACCACCATTATCTATTACGACTTCTGCTGTTTTGTATCCCCTGTTTAACGCCTGAATTTGGGCTTTTTTCGCTTCTTCTAAATCATTATAGCCAGCCAGAATGAAAATAGTCCATCCACCTTTTGTCCATTGTTCGATGCGTCCAAGGTCTTTAACTTTATTCACTTCAAACCAAATCGGGTCTTCATAAGAAGCAAGTCTAACCTTGTATTTATTTCCGGATTTATACGATTTTTTAACATCCGGATTTTTTGTGTTGAAATTTCCATTATCAGTAAAATTTTTTTCATCAGTACCGGTAAGTACTAGTTCCATTTGGGCTGTATTAAGTAGCTCATGGGATAAAAATGCATCTTTATATCCGTTGGATCTTACTTTCAACAAAATATCTTCTGCCTCTTTTCTATCAGTAAAGTATCCCAGCCTAACTTTTAAAGTTTTATTACTTAGCATTTTGTAGATATTTCCATATCTAAGCAGAGGCTTAAATTTTTCAAAATTAGGTTTATTGGAAGCAATAGACGCTAATTGAATAAAAAACACTTCGGTATCAGGCATAAATTCTTGCAAAGCAACTCTATAGGCACCTAAAAGAGATGATGTGGCATCAGCATTTGATCCTACTTTAGATGCATCAAATTCGGGTAATAAGAAGGTAGTAGCATCAGTTTTAATTTTAATTCCATCAGCATTTGGATTCAATATTTCATCTGTGACAATTGGTTTTTCTGTTTCTGCGGCCAATGCATCTAAACTGACTGCTGCCGGCGCATCGGCTTGCATTTTAACCGAGAGGGTTGGTAAAGTTTCAAATACTTTATAAATATCATTATTTCCTTTTCCGCCTAATCTATTGGTTGTAAGAAAAAATTCACCTAGATTGTTGAAAGATGGAAAATAATCATCAGCAGAAGAATTAATACCATATCCTTTGTTGGATGGAATCATCCAGGATCCATTTTCAACTTTGCTGGTAAAAATGTCATAGCCTCCAAGACCAGGATAAAAATCTGACGAAAAATACAACTCGTTTTCTATTAAATACGGTGTTATTTCATTTCCTGAACTATTTATTGTTTTTCCGAGATTTTCAGGCAAAGACCAATCTTGGTCTGTATAGTAGCTTACATATATATCGTACCCTCCTTGTCCGCCATTTCTATCAGATGAAAAGTATAAAGCTGTTCCATCATATGCTAAAAAAGCAGAATTTATGGAGGACCCGACTTCATTATATTTAAAAGGTTTGAAAGTTGTGATTTCACCCATTTCATTAACATCTGCAATAAGTAGTCTTGCTGATTTGGGGTATTGTACAAATGAATTGCCATCAGTTGACTTTGATTCAATGAGTGCACATTTCAGCCCATCTGGTGTAAAACTGACAGGGCCTATCTGACCTAATTTTCCCTCTGGCCCTTTTACATAAAGTACCCTGTTTTTTTCAGAATTGTAAATAAAAGACCTTTGACTTAAGTCATTTTTTGCTATTTCATTTTCCACATCCGTCATAATAATATCTTGCCTAAATGAAGAGAATACTGGCATATTTTTATAAAAAGTAAGTCCAAAATCTGAACATGTGCTATTAATTGGAAGAATAATCATTTCATGAGAAGGTGGATTTTTAACTATGGATATAGCATACTCACAGCTGTTTATACAAAGTGCACCAGTAGAATGGTTGAAATTCCTAAAATTACTATATTTTTCCAACGCTGCTTTGTAATACCCCATCTTTTTTAAAACATCACCATGTTTTTTATATAGTTCAGGATCGATACCATTACTTGAAGGTATTTTTTTATACCAAAAATCAGCTTGTGACAGATCACCTGAAGAAGCTAAAGACTCTGCGAGAAGGGCCATTGTCTTATAATCATTTTCATGCTCTTTCAGATACAAAATGTACTGTTCGGCAGCTTTGTTAAATTCTGCGTTTTGATAATACAGCTCCCCTTTTTTTATTAATTTCTGTCCATTGGCATCAAATAAACCAAATGTGAGAACCAAACATAAGATAAAAGATATTTTTATATTCATGACCTTAGAATAAAATTATAAAGCGAAATTAGAGACAAATATAAGAAATTATTTTAATATGTATAATGATTATATTATTTATTTTTATAATTTGTAGTTATTTTGAAGTTTTGTTTGTAATAATTTTTTAAAATGTCTGATTTCTCATCTTTTTTTTTAAAACATTTTAGTTATTTATGCTATTACCTTAAATCCGCAAACCTAAAATTTGGATAAATATACAAGACTAGTTGGGCTGAAATTGTTTTAATTGATCACATTTTTTGATATTTTTTTTGA
>JAYTNJ010000017.1:0-16439 GCA_043748345.1 Saprospiraceae bacterium | reverse complement strand
TTTTACAGAAGCTGAATTTTATAAAATTAAAACCTCTCAGTATTTTCACACAGAGAGGTTTCAGTAGAATATACCTGTAAGCCGGATTCTGTAACACATCCTAAGATATGTCCTCTGCCATTTATCTAAGCTGCCTACCCCTCCTGACAAGTCTTTCGACTACCAAACCGGGTCAGTTGTGCTTTCTTAACGAAAGATCAGGATATACATGGCATTTCAACCCGCAAGGTTTGTCCTGCCCATACATTGCTGTATGACCACGTGGGCTCTTGCCCCACATTTTCACCCTTACCATGGCATATTGCCAGGCGGTTATTTTCTGTGACACTATGCTGTACCATACCTTCGTATGATCCCATCTGTTAGATGGTGCGGCACCCTACGTTGTCCGGACTTTCCTCTTCAAAGTAATCTGAAGCGACAGAGCAGTATATTAAGATACAAAGGTAGTGATTTTTTTTTGGAAAATTATCATTTGAAGGATAGATCAAGCAAGAGCATTTCCTTCTAAGGATAAGCGATACTTTTCTATCTGACTGTTCATAACTCTAAACCAGAAGGGTGGAAAAAATGAAAGTAGCATCATGCCAGGATAGCCCGTAGGCATTTGTGGACTTTCGTCAAAATGTCGCAATATCTGATATTTTCTATTGGCAATGTAATGATGGTCAGAATGACGGGACAACTCAAGAAGTAGTATTCTCCCCAAAGGATGGTTTGAATTCCACGAATGTATGGGAAGAGTACGTTCGTATAAACCATTATTTTGTTTTCGTCTGAGACCGTAATGTTCGATGTAATTTACCGTCTCTAAAAGTAAAAAGCCAATTACTGCCGAGCCTAGATAGCATAACATTGGAATCCAACCAAAGAACAAAAAAATAATTGCTAAAAAAGCCGCCTGGATGAATTGAAATCTTAACATTTCATTGTGTAGGCTCCAAAATTTATGACCGGAACGATTTAGTTTTTCGCTTTCAAGATGCCATGCTGAAAACCAACTGTCGCGTATGGACCGAATAAAAAAAGAATACAAGTTTTCTCCATACTTACTGGAAGCAGGATCCAAATCGGTGGATACATTTTTATGGTGGCCACGATTATGCTCAATAAAAAAGTGCATGTATTGAGAAGTCAATAGTAACATTTTACTCATCATCTTTTCATACCACGTGCTACGATGTCCCAATTCATGCGCTGCATTAATACCTAAAACCCCACATGAGATGCCGAAAGCTGTAATCATTCCTATTCTCTCATACGTGGCAAGATTATATTCTGATACTCTGTTTAAAAAATAAATCAGAATCACATATTGTATGGGTACTAAGGCGTAGAGTAAATAGTCGTATAACCTGTCATCTTTAGCTAATTCCTCTTCCGTATTGCTCATATTAGTGATAGAAGACTTCATCAATAACTCACATGCAGGGATTAACAAAAATGTAAAAAACAGGGCAAAATATGACCATAGACCTGCGATGTTAATGGAAAGTAAAACAACAGCAGGAGAAATGAAGACAAAAAGATATTTCAGAGCACGTAACCGCATTGGCTGAAAAGTTTAATTTATTGAATTTGAATTAACACCGCAAACCTAAAAATACAGAAAATATTATTTTACGCAAGCGCTTATTACAAACAACTGATTTGCGCCATTTGACTGTAAGCGATATTTAAAGACAAAGTTACATCAGTTTGAATCAATAATTTCACAATATTTTTAAAAAATATTATTAAATTATGTCAATTGTTATAGAAAATATTATTATCTTTGAGTAACTATTCTACTCAATATGCTTGAGACGTTAATTTCTTCCAAAACTCGGGTAAAACTATTACTAAAGTTTTTTCTTAACAGCAAAGCTACATCTTATCTTCGCGGCCTTGAGTCCGAGTTTGGGGATTCCACAAATTCAATCAGGATTGAACTGAACCGATTTGAGAAAGCGGGCATGCTCACTTCATTTTTTAAAGGCAATAAAAAATATTTCAGAGCAAACACTGAGCATATTTTATATGATGATATGCACAATCTTCTACTCAAATATATCGGTTTTGACAAAATAATAGATACCGTCATAGAAAAACTGGGGGAAGTCAATAAAGTGTATGTCACAGGAGCATTTTCCAAAGGGCTTGATGATAATGTGATTGACCTTGTTTTTGTTGGTGATCTGAATAAGTCATATCTCTCTGAGCTTATCGAAAAGGTAGAAAAGCACATTCCCAGACGTATCAGATATATAGTGTTTACAGAGCAAGAAATGGAATTAAACAAATGGCTTGAGCTTAATGGACACTCTTTATTACTTTGGAAAAACTGAGAAAGCCATGATAGCCCTAAACCAAAGGATTATAAAAAAAGATACCATAATAAACCAGCTCTCTGAGACTGAGAAGAGGTGGTTTGCAGTGTATACAAAA
Source organism: Saprospiraceae bacterium (assembly GCA_043748345.1). Classification (GTDB taxonomy): domain Bacteria; phylum Bacteroidota; class Bacteroidia; order Chitinophagales; family Saprospiraceae; genus OLB9. Next base: position 14,012 of record JAYTNJ010000017.1, on the reverse strand, counting down.
TATAAATGCGAAAAATATGTTGCTAACCATTTGTCTAAAAAACAAATTGAAGCTTATGTACCTATTGTTACTAAGACAAGAAGATACACCAGAAAAATAAAACAATATCTTGTGCCTCTGATTAATTGTTATGTATTTGTTTATATAAGTAAAGCCCAATATTTACCTACCTTAGAAAACGAATACGTGATGAAATTCCTTCGGCAGGGAAAAGACCTTTTGGCGATACCTCAGACTGAGATAGACATCCTTAAGCGTGTTGCTGGTGATGTTTTGGAAGCTGAACTATCGGATAGGCATCTATTTGAAGCTGGTGAAGATGTAGAGGTTATCTCGGGTCATCTTACCGGATTGAGGGGTAAAATTGTATCTAAAATTTCAAAAAAGATTTTTTTAATAGAACTTGAGACCATCGGGTTTCAATTACAGATAAATATTGACTTAAAGTTACTGAAGTCTATAAAAAATAAAATTCTTATCGCCTGATATTCAGACTGATAAGATAATGGTGTCATCTATTTTGTATTTAAGTACTTGCGACTTATCAATGGCGAAGCCATTTTTTAAACTCGCGGATATCTATTAGGTGTTCATTTTTCCTATAAAAATAACTACAGTTCAATAAATGAAGAATTTTAAAGTTTAAAAACAATTTTTAAAAAATGGGCGATTTAAAAATTGAGCATTTACCTTGTGGCTAATCTTTATTAGAAAACCAACAAATTTCAGAATGATGAAAAATTCAAAATGCAATGTATCAGCACATTAAGAAACAAGAGAATTAAAAATCTGAGAGAAATAGATAAATCCACTAATACACAAATGCAACACTTCCACAAACTAAACAACTAAACACCTTCACAATGGTAATCCAAATGGTGGACGTAAAGTCCCAATACCTAAAAATAAAGGAAGAAATAAATCGCGGTATTCAGGAAGTTTTGGATACTACTGCTTTCATAAACGGCCCACGAGTCAAACAATTCCAACATGAATTTGAAGCATATCTTAAAGTAAAACACGTCATCCCTTGTGCCAACGGTACTGATGCCCTTCAAATAGCTATGATGGCGGTAGGTCTTAAACCCGGGGATGAAGTCATCGTTCCAGCATTTACCTATGTGGCAACAGCAGAAGTTATAGCTCTTTTAGGTTTGATTCCTGTGATGGTAGATGTAGACGCTGATACTTTTAATATTAATATCGAAGGGTTAAAATCAGCCATCACATCTAAAACGAAGGCCATAGTACCTGTCCATCTTTTCGGGCAATCAGCTGATATGGAATCTATTATGAAAATTGCTGAAGGACATAACCTTTGGGTTATCGAAGACAACGCACAAGCTATTGGAGCCGATTTTATTTTTAAAGATGGACATGTAGTTAAGGCCGGGACGATCGGTCATATAGGATGCACATCATTTTATCCTTCAAAAAATTTAGGTGCTTATGGTGATGGAGGTGCTATCATGACCAATGATGATGATTTGGGAGCCTTACTATACAAAATTGCCAATCATGGACAATCCGTGCGATATTATCATGATGTGGTCGGTTGTAATTCAAGGCTAGATTCCATACAAGCGGTAGTTTTATCAGCCAAATTGCCACATCTCGATGAGTATTGTGATGCAAGGATAGCAGTAGCAGATTACTATGATGCGGCTTTTGCAGATATAGCAGTTTTGGAGACGCCATACAGAGCACCATATAGCACCCACGTTTTTCATCAATATACCCTTAAAGTAAAAAATGGACAGAGGGATGAGCTTAAAAAATATCTTGATGAATTAAAAATACCAAACATGATCTATTACCCAGTTCCATTATACAAGCAGAAAGCATTCAAAGCATCATCCAATGGGTTGGAATTTTTAAAAAACACCGAGCAGTTGTGCAATGAAGTTATTTCTTTACCCATCCACACGGAGATGGATACGAAACAACTGAAATATATCACCGAAACAGTAAAAGCATTTTTTAATTAGTTTCGGAAATAGATTTATAATTTACAAATATTAATAGACTGAGATAAATGAATATAGCAGTGGTAGGTACAGGATATGTTGGACTTGTTTCAGGAACATGTTTTGCAGAATCAGGAAATCATGTAGTTTGTATTGACATAGATGCTGCAAAGGTGGAGAAAATGAAAAACGGTTATGTGCCGATTTATGAACCTGGTTTAGAAATACTATTCGAACGAAATACAAAACAAGGCAGGTTGTATTTTACTACGAATTTGGCAGAAGGAATCAAAGATGCAAAAATTATCTTTTTGGCACTGCCCACACCACCTGGAGCTGATGGGTCTGCAGATCTATCATTTGTACTCAAAGTGGCGCAGGATCTTTCGGAAATAATTACAGATTATAAAGTCATCGTAGATAAGAGTACTGTTCCGGTAGGTACTGCCGAAAGAGTGGAAGCAGTTTTAGTAAAAAATCTGGATCATTCACTTTTTGACGTAGTATCCAATCCTGAATTTCTACGTGAGGGCGTTGCGGTGGATGATTTTATGAAACCGGATAGAGTAGTTGTCGGCACTTCCTCTGAGAAGGCAAAAAAAGTAATGACTGCACTGTATGAACCATTTGTAAGGCAAGGTAATCCTATCATTTTTATGGATGAACGCAGTGCAGAAATGACCAAGTATGCCGCCAATTCATACTTAGCAACCCGTATCAGTTTCATGAATGAAATCGCCAATCTTTGTGAACGACTCGGTGCAGACGTGGATATGGTGCGTAAAGGTATGGGGTCTGATAGTCGAATTGGTAAACGATTTTTATTTCCAGGTGTAGGATATGGAGGATCTTGTTTTCCTAAGGATGTACAGGCATTGGCCAAGTCAGCTCAGGAAAATGAATACGATTTCAAAATTCTTAAAGCAGTTATGCACGTTAATGATCTCCAGAAGGAAATACTTTCGACCAAAATTATCAATTTCTTTGGTGGAAATCTTGAAGGCAAAGTAATAGGAGTATGGGGGCTGGCTTTTAAGCCTAATACTGACGATATACGAGAGGCACCAGCATTGACCATTATATCCAGATTATTGAATAAAGGAGCAAAAGTAAAAGCGTATGATCCGGAAGCAATGGAAAATGTAAGACAAGTTTTTGAAAACAGGATAGAATTTTCTGCCAATGAATACGAAGCTATTGAAGGAGTAGATGCATTGGCCATAGTCACAGAATGGAACGAATTCCGTACTCCTGATTTTGATCGTATGAAATCAATAATGGCAGCATCAGTGATCTTTGATGGTCGTAATATCTATGATGTGGAGACAACACGAGCTATGGGTTTTTATTATGATAGTATCGGGAGGTGAAACAAATTACGAATGACGAGAAGCTGAATAACGAACAACCGAGTGATTAGAACAACCGAATGACGAATTTCTAGTGGTGAATGGTTCAGCAAGATTTTATTAGCCCTTCCGGAAAAACGAAAATTGAGTCGGTTCAGGATTTAATGTTCTCGAAAGGGTTTACGATCAAGAAAAGGAACGATTATATCCATGCAGATTTAGGTTTAATTATTGAAGATTTGCATGAAGAAAATGTCTTAGTGAAAGATGGTACACTATTTTTTATTGACACAGTAATTTATTTAAAATGAATACAGAAAAGTTAAAACCACATCAACTTTTTGATGACCTTGCGGAAAAACAGGGAATCATTAAAGCAAATAGTAAAAAAGTTACCCTCGAAGAAGCAAGAGCTTTGACCAGATGGATAAAAAATGGGAAAGCAGATCATAAGGAAAGACCAAATGCAAATATGAATGACGAACAACTAATGACGAATGACCTAAACTATTGAACACTTAAAGAAGATCTACGATTATAGAATATTAAATAACAAACGTTAAAACGCAAAATCTAAAATTAGTAAAGCAGCAGTTCAGCAAATCTTTGTTGTTATGGTGTTATCAACAAATCAGACAAATCTACAAAACTCTTTGTGAAACTTTTTAACCAACATCTGAGTTTAATATTTTATTTACTTCAACTATAAATCATGACCATCAAATATCAATTTGACCATATAGATGAGATAGACCAGAAATTTATCCAATCACTCAAGGCAGCATTTAAGGGTAAAAGTGTACAGCTCAATGTTGAAGCCATAGAAGTGCTCCCACCGAAAATAGAAGCCGCTATCCAAAGAGTGGAGAATGGTGGAGAGCTAATCGAAGTTGATTTAGAAAAATTCGAAAAATTAGTTCGAGATATATGATGTTGGTAATCTACGAACCTAGTGCATCAGATGATCTGGAATATTGGGCATCAACCAACCTAAAAACGCTAAAAAAAGTCATAGAATTAATTCATTCTTGCCGCAAATCTCCGTATGATGGACTTGGTAAACCGGAACCATTAAAATACAGTTTGAAAGGCTATTGGTCCAGAAGAATCAACGAAGAACATAGATTGGTGTATAAAGTAGAAGACGAAAAAATCACCATCATTTCGTGTAGGGATCATTATTGATGTGAAAAGGTTTTATTATCTTCGATAACAATTTTAAAAACAAAGTAGATGTTCTCTAATACTAAGTAAGGTTAAAGTATAAATTTAAATTGCTCAGAACTTACAACATATGAAACCTAATTTAAATATCACATCTGAATAATTCGAAGCTTACACTGCAAAAGCAAATTAGCAGTTCCACAAATCAATCAAATCCACTAACAAAATGAACATTCTCATCACAGGCGGTGCCGGATTCATAGGCTCTCATGTAGTCAGAAGATTAGTGAATCACTATCCTGATGATTATATTATCAACCTCGATGCCCTTACCTATGCCGGCAATCTCGAAAATCTTAAAGACGTAGAGGGTAGTCCTAATTATACTTTCATCAAAGGAGATATAGGAGATGAAGCTTTGGTGGATGATATTTTTACAAAGTATCAAATCACACATGTAGTCCATTTAGCTGCAGAATCACATGTAGACAGATCTATCAAAGATCCACTGATATTTCTCAAAACAAATATACTCGGTACAGCAAATTTATTGCAGGTTGCCAAAAAGTACTGGAATGGGAACTATGATGGTAAACTTTTTTACCATGTCAGCACGGATGAAGTATATGGATCATTGGAAATGGGAACAGATATGTTTACTGAGGAGACATCTTATGATCCTCGTTCTCCCTATTCGGCATCAAAGGCATCATCAGACCACTTGGTCCGTGCCTTTTATCATACTTATCATATACCGGTGGTGATTTCTAATTGCAGTAATAACTATGGACCCAATCATTTTCCGGAAAAGTTGATTCCTTTGATGCTCCATAATATCATCCATAAAAAACCACTGCCTGTCTATGGCAAAGGCGAAAATGTGAGAGATTGGTTGTATGTAGAAGATCATGCAAGGGCGATTGACGTCATTCTACACGATGGAAAGCCTGGCGAGACCTACAATATCGGTGGCCACAACGAGTGGAAAAATATAGATATAGTTCACTTCCTTTGTGATGCGATGGATGATAAACTGGGTCGCACCAAAGGTGAAAGCCGACAACTCATCACTTATGTCACTGATAGGGCAGGGCACGACCTAAGATATGCCATTGATGCTACAAAGATTAAAAATGAGTTAGGTTGGGTTCCGGATGAGACTTTTGAAACAGGAATAACCAAAACCATTGACTGGTATCTCCTAAATCAGGAATGGCTGGATCATGTGACATCCGGTGCTTATCAGGATTATTATGAGAAGATGTATCATTGATTTGTGTCAACCTTATTATATTTAGTTTAGTTAGTAATTTTAGTTTTTAATACTATTTTATCATAATATTTATACCATGATTACAGATATTAATCAGCTCGATCTGAATGGGGTGTACAGTTATGCCGATTATCTTAAATGGCAGTTTGATGAACGTATAGAACTGCTAAAAGGAAAGATATTCAGGATGTCACCGGCACCAAGTACTAAGCATCAAAAAATATCATTTAATTTAGTTTTTAAATTAGGAGTTTATTTAGAACTTTCCAACTGTCAAATATTCTCAGCTCCATTTGACGTGCGTCTATCAGTCAATAAAGATATCAACATTTCAAAAAGGTATCGAAATAAGACTAAATCTCTCCCGGATGGTAAGATAATGACAGTAGTACAACCGGATATATGTGTGATTTGCAATCTGGATATTCTTGATGAAAAAGGTTGTGTAGGCTCTCCTGATTTGGTGATTGAAATACTATCACCAGGCAATTCACGTAGAGAAATGAAAGATAAATTTGAAATATATCAGGAAGCAGGTATACCGGAGTATTGGATAGTTGACCCTGAGCATGAATTCATTATCATTTATCATATGCAAAAAAATCTATATGTCGGCAGTGCGCCATATTATAGTGGGGATACCATTTCAAGTCACTCAATCAAAGGATTTACATTAGATGTTGAAAATGTATTTAAGTAATACAAAATCAAAAATATGAACGACCAGCAATCTCCCAATCCACAGATATATCAAGATGATGAAATCACCCTCAAGGAACTGATAGAAAAGATTCTTGAGTTTTGGAGAGAGCTTTGGAGCAAGAAATGGTTGATCATCCTAATATCCCTTCCCTTTTTGATCTATTTTGGTTATAAAGCCAAAACTACAGTTACTACTTACAAGGCCGATCTTACATATACTCTCAATGATGGTGGGGGAAGCGGTGGAGCTTTGGCAGGAATTTTAGGATCATTTGGGCTGGGTAAAGGGGGTAAAGTTAATCTTGATCGGATCGTTGAATTATCAAAATCCAGAAATATCCTCCAAAAAGTGATGTTCACACAAATTCCTTTGGATACTTTTCAAGGGAAAAAAGATTACATTGCCAACCATATTATCTCGCTGTACAAGCTGGATGAAGCGTGGACAAGCAATAAAAAAGACTGGAAAGGATTCAAATTTAAATCGGACTCCTTAAAGTCATTCAATCCCGATGAATTAGCAGCGATGAAGATGTTGTACGGTAAAATTGTGGGTGGAAAAGATGTAAAAAACCCTATCTTCAGCAATGGATTTAATGAAGATACAGGAATTCTTACTTTAAGTGCAAATACAGTAGATGAGGAATTATCTATCACTTTCAGTAATCTTGTTTTTCAATCACTCAAGGAATATTATGTCGCAAGTTCGACCACTGGCAGCCAAAATACGTTTGACTTTGTTGAAAATAAAACTGATTCGATATTTGGATTATTACGGTCAAAAGAATTTCAGCTGACAAAATTTAATGATTCTCACCGCAATCTGACAGATCCCACTCTAATGACACAAAAGCGATTGCTTGACACCGAAATACTTAAATTGAAAGCGATGTATGCCGAAGTCACTAAAAACAGAGAATTGGCTGATTTTTCATTGGTCGCAGGAACACCTGAAATCAATATTATTGACGAACCGTTACCACCATTGGAACCTATTGAAGAGTCTTTTCTTATATCTTTGATTAAAGGTGGATTATTGGGCGGATTGATTGCCTCAGGATTTTTTATAGCGAGAAAGATTTTTATGGATGCGATGGGTTAATATTGTGTAATGTTTAAATTTTTTATAAATACACTCCATTATAAAACTTCACACCTAAATAAATATATTTTATGTCCTACTTCGCACACGAATCTGCCTACATAGACGAAGGTTGTACTATAGGGGAGGGTACTAAAATATGGCACTTCAGTCACATAATGCCTAGTTGTGTTATTGGGCGTAATTGTAATATAGGTCAGAATGTTGTGATTTCTCCTGAAGTAGTCTTGGGAGATAATGTCAAGATTCAGAATAATGTCTCTATATATACTGGCGTCACCTGCGATGACGATGTATTTTTAGGCCCTTCCTGTGTTTTTACCAATGTAATCAATCCGCGAAGCACCGTAAATCGTAAAAGTGAATATCTCAAAACTCATATTGGAAAAGGGGCTAGCATAGGAGCGAACGCTACCATCGTTTGTGGACATAATATAGGAAAGTATGCTTTTATAGGTGCTGGTGCTGTCGTGACAAAACATGTCCCCGATTACGCCCTGGTAGTGGGAAATCCGGCACGACAATTGGGCTGGATGAGTGAGTCTGGTTACCGACTTAATTTTGATGAAAAGGGGGAAGCAAGCTGTCCGGAAATCGGGGAGCAATATTTCCTTAATGATGGCTTGATTCGAAAAGTGGATTAATCCATTCAAATAATAGATTTCATACTCTTTTGCAAAACATTGACTTGCTAAGTAAAAATTTAATTTTGGATAACGTTTTAAAATTTGATAGATCATCATTTCGAATCGTTTCATTTGAAGATAAAGGCCAAAATATGAAATATTGGCAAACGAAGACGGTTTATGAAAGACTCTGTGCATCATGGTATTTGACTTGTTGCAGCTTTAACCTCACCTATTCTGCAGATCATAAAATGGATCGTTCAGCTTTTCAAATTAGGAAATTTGATAATGAATAATATTTTTAATACTGATTTTCAAGACTTTTTAAAAGCTTTTGAAGATTGTGATGTTGAATATGTTTTAGTTGGAGGTTATTCAGTTATCATTCATGGTTATAGTCGGACAACAGGCGATATGGATTTATTTGTAAACCCAGTTTTTGAAAACTATAAAAATATTGAAAAAGCATTTTCCATATTTGGTATGCCACTTTTTGGGATGAGTATAGATAAATTTTTAGATACTGATAACTTTGATGTCTTTGAGTATGGCCGTCAACCGATGGCCATAGATATAATTACAAAATTAAAAGGTGTAACATTTGAAGAAGCAATAAAAAATTCTATCAGATATGATGTGACAGAATTCCTGTCTATCAATGTTATACATATTAATCAATTGATACAAAATAAAATGGCTGTAGGCAGATCAAAAGATATGGCAGATATAGAATATTTGAAAGGAAAATAATTAAATGATTTTGATACTCTCAGATATCCATTTGGGTTAATTGGGTTTAATGTTTAGGGTTTAAAGTTGATAAAGTTTAGGAGGTTGGTCCAGTCATAATATCGGAAAGTTTGCTTTTATAGGTGCCGGTGCTGTGGTAACCAAACATGTGCGTGATTAAGCTTTTATGGTGGGTAATCATGCTCGACAGATGGGCTGGATGAGTGAGTTTGGTTACCGACTTAATTTTGATGAAAAGGGGGAAGCTGTTTGCCTGGAAAGTGGGAAGAAATATGGTATTGAAAATGATAAAGTTGTCAAGCTTTAATAAGAGATGAATTATAGTTTAATGTTTAAAGTGTAAGGTTTAAATATGAACATATACAGTTTTGAGAAACTAGAAGTTTGGCAAAAGTCTAGATTATTGGTTAAGGAAATTTATTTGATTACTAAAAAATTTCCCGAAGATGAAAAGTTTGGTCTTACAAGTCAAGTTAGAAGAGCTATGATTTCAGTTTCAAATAATGTAGCTGAAGGAACATCAAGATGGTCGGATAAAGAAAAGATTCGTTTTATTGAGATTGCATATGGAAGCATGATGGAAGTAGTGAATTGTCTTATATTAGCTCATGACCTTGAATATATTTCTGAAGATAAGATTTTAGATTTACGATCAAATATTGATATCGTAGCAAGTAAACTGAATGGATTGAAGAAATCTTTTGATAAAAAATTATAAAATAAATAATCTTACACCATCAACCATCAACCATCAACAAAAAAAAATGAAAGGCATCATTCTCGCCGGCGGATCCGGCACCCGACTTTATCCCATCACAAAAGCTATAAGCAAGCAGCTCATGCCGATTTACGATAAGCCGATGATATACTATCCTTTATCTATCCTGATGCTCTCGGGTATCAGAGAGGTGCTTATCATCACCACACAGGAAGATCAGGCGGGATTTGTCAAGTTGCTGGGAGATGGAAGTGAATTGGGTTGTAGTTTTGAATATGCAGTTCAACATGAACCAAACGGACTGGCTCAGGCATTTGTAATAGGTGAAAATTTTATCAGAGGTGATTCATCATGTCTTATCCTGGGAGATAACATATTTTACGGATCAGGCTTGTCTAAATTACTTCAACAAAGTGCATCGCTTACGGAAGGAGCAAGGGTATTCGCATATCCGGTCAATGACCCTGAAAGATATGGTGTTGTAGAATTCGATGACGCTAAAAAAGCAATTTCTATAGAAGAAAAACCGATAAATCCCAAATCTGACTTTGCAGTACCCGGTTTGTATTTTTATGACAATAAGGTGGTGGATATAGCAAAAAATATACAACCATCAGCTCGAGGTGAATACGAAATTACCACTGTCAATCAACATTATCTGCAAAAAGGAGAGCTATCTGTGGGTATCATGGATAGGGGCACTGCATGGTTGGATACTGGTACATTTGATTCGCTGCACGATGCATCAGAATTCGTCAGGGTGATAGAAAAAAGGCAGGGATATAAGATAGGGTGTATAGAAGAAGTAGCCTGGCGCATGAAGTACATAGATGGAGAGCAACTCTCAAAACTAGCTTTGCCATTAGTAAAAAGTGGATATGGTGAATACTTGCAAAAGGTTTTGAGATAATCAAAAATTAATTTTTTAAATATCAAATTTTAATCCATCCAAGCCTTGTCTAAGTCATTTGCGATAATAGGAGCTGCTGGTTATATAGCACCCAGGCACATGAAAGCCATTAAAGAAACTGGCAATCAATTGGTGGCCGCTTTTGATCCAAACGACTCAGTGGGAGTTATGGACGGATATTTTCCTGATACTGCTTTTTTTACAGAGTTTGAACGTTTTGACAGGCATGTAGACAAACTTCGACGCAAAGATCATAAGATAGATTATATCAGTATTTGCAGTCCAAATTATTTGCATGATGCCCATATTCGTTTTGGATTGAGAAATGATGCCAATGTAATCTGTGAAAAACCATTGGTACTCAACCCCTGGAATCTGGACGCATTACAACAAATCGAACAAGAATCGGGGCGTCAGCTATTTACCATACTTCAGCTCAGGCTGCATAAGTCCATACAAGCGCTAAAAGCCAAAATAGATGCTAAACCCAAAGGGATGGTATATGATGTTGATCTGACATATATTACTTCCAGAGGCAACTGGTATTACAATTCATGGAAAGGGGACGTATCCAAATCCGGAGGCATAGCCACCAATATAGGTATACACTTTTTTGACATGCTTGCCTGGATTTTTGGAGATGTCAAACAAAATACGGTGCATATCCACACACACGACCGTGCAGCCGGATTTCTGGAATTTGAAAAAGCAAGGGTTCGATGGTTTTTGAGTATAGATGGTGATACATTGCCTGAGAGAATTAAAAAGGAAGGAAAAAATACCTATCGGTCATTGGAGATACAAGGCGATGAAATTGATTTTAGTGAAGGATTTACTTCATTACACACGCAAAGCTATTATGAAATATTGGCTGGTAATGGATTCAGAATTGATTCGCCTCGGGCAGCTATTGAAATGGTACACGATATTCGAGTAAAATTACCAATTGGCTTGCAGGGAGATTATCATCCTTTTGCCCTTAAACCTATAAAAAGCCATCCTTTTTTGCGATGAATTTATTAGTATCAGGTGTGAAAATATTTATTATCAGATCCTGAATGAAATCAGATTGACAAATATTATACCTTTACAAAATATTTAAAAAAGCCCTTTGAACATCTTCAACAACCCATATTTTAATGCTCTGAAGAACATCAGAGAGATACTGGACGCGGATCAGAAAAGGCGAAGTGTGTTGATGTGGGGCTTACTTCTAATAAATGCTGTTTTTGATGTCATAGGGCTGGCAGCAATATTTCCGTTAATAGAAGCTGCACTTAATCCGGAAACTATTCAAGAAAAACAGTATTTAAACGCCCTGTACAAATATGTTGGTGTAGAAGACTCTATTACTTTTTTATTGATCATGGCATCGATCTTGTTTTTAATATTTTTGATTAAAAATGCTATAAGTATTTTTATATTTTATATCCAGGCCCAGTTCTCTTTTAATATTTCCAAGCGATTAAGCCAAAAGATGTTTCAGTATTATTACAACCAAGGATATTTGTTTATTTCTAATCAGGATGCAGGAAAAAAAAACTATGACCACCTATTAATACCTTATTATTTTGCAGCAAGTTATCTGGTGGAGACATTGATTATGTCAACAGAAATTGTTGTTTTATTATTTATTTTTACAGGATTATTAGTTTATAATCCGATGGCGGTACTGTTTCTTATCACATTTATCATTCCTATTTTTGGTTTGGTTTACCTTATGACAAAAAATAGAACTAAAAGACTTGGTGATGAAAAAAATATGTTATACCCCAAAGCCACTGCCACTCTTTTGGATAGTATGCAGGCATATAATGATGTAAAACTTGCCAATAAAGAACAGTATTTTTTTGAAAAATTTACCCTTATTATAGAAAAAATTAACAAAATCGATGCTTTACAGCAGGGCATATTTAGCAAAATTCACCAAAGGCTCAATGATATAGTACTAGGATTGGGATTGTTGGTGCTTTTTGGTTTTGCTTTTTTTTTCAGAGAGAATGCCGAAAAAATTCTTGCCTTATTAAGTGTATTTGCCATTGCTTCATATCGTATGCTTCCGGCTGTAAATCGTATTATGGGTTCAGCACTGGCGATAAAAAATGTCAGCTATCTGATATCTGAACTCAAACCCCTGGCCAATTATTCACTTAAGGATTATCAAAGTGTACCACCACTATCTCTCAATACAGAAATAAAATTTGAAAACATTGGATTTAAATATCCTGACAACCCTTCAGAAGTATTAAAAGATGTCAGTTTTTTTATTAAAAAGGGAGAAACTATAGGATTTATAGGTTCCTCGGGATCAGGAAAAACGACCTTGTTACATATTTTTCTTCGCTTTTTACCTGAAACGAAAGGTGCCATTTTTATTGATGGGAAAAGACTTGATTCGGATAACAAAGCTTCTTTCCAAAAAGCTATAGGCTACGTTCAGCAAAATGTATACATCAGAAATGGCTCATTACGCGAAAATATTGCCTTCGGCCTTGATGCATCTGAAATTGATGAAGCAAAACTTAAAAGAGCAGTCCAGGATGCGATGTTAGAAGAAATGGTGAGCCAACATCCCGAAGGCATGGATATGATGCTTGGTGAAAATGGGGTTAAGTTGTCGGGAGGTCAAAAACAAAGAGTAGGTATAGCCAGGGCGCTTTATAAAGATGCTCAGATTCTGCTATTCGATGAGGCCACATCAGCCCTTGATCCGGAGACAGAAAAAGCCATTGTCACTACCATCAATCATCTGGCAAAAATGGAAAAAACCATAGTCATAGTTGCTCATAGGGTGACGACTTTGGAGATGTGTGACAGGATATATTCTTTGGAGGAAGGCAGGATTCAGGGAGTTTACCAGTATGAGGATGTGTTGAAGAGGGTGATGGGGTGAAAAAATCTGGGTGTATCCCATTTTTGCACTGAAATTGTTTAAACCGCCCGCAACCCTCATTCCCTGAAGGGACGACCCACGCTTAAACTCCTAACTAATAGGATAATCCACAAAATTAAGAACTTGAAAATTATAAAATAGAGTGAAGTATTGGTATACACCTGAAAATATCAATATACGTTATGTGCTAATCGCATAATTTCATATAATATTGCGATCGTAATCTTATAATTTCATATAATTATGAGATTAATATATCTTGATTGATAGAAATGCAGCTATATTTGCGCATTAATACCAAACATTATGCTTGATGTAGCAAGAGATATCACAGAGAAATTGGCTGAAAAGTGGAATTTAGGCAAGGTAATAGTGCTCATTGGTCCAAGACAGGTTGGCAAAACAACACTTATTAGAAAACTTTGTGAGCAAGAAGGCAATTATCTATTTATCAATGGTGATGATACCGAAGACCGATTGTTATTGGAAAATGCAGGCGAAAGTAAGCTGAGGAATATAATTGGTAATTATAAGACTGTTTTTTTTGACGAAGCACAA
>JAYTNJ010000016.1:0-9262 GCA_043748345.1 Saprospiraceae bacterium | reverse complement strand
GATTAAAGGTATTTTGATATCACAAATTTATAAAATGTGTCCATCTTTTAACCTATATTTGTGAATTATTTATCCAATACTTTTCGGAGTGGACTCAAGAGTGAATTGTTTAAGTGCTTTTATTGAGTGCATTGTAAATGGATGCGGGAATATATCCGGTAAGCGATCCTGTTAAAAAAAGGATTATTACACCGCTAATTAATTTACCGATATTAATGCCACTTTCAATCATTAGATGTTTGAAATCCATGTCATGAAACAAGATGTTGAGTATATTCAATCTGCAATCATTTCCGTCAATGGCAAGAATGATGTTACAGATTAAGAATGAAAAGCTGAACACAATTCCAAGTGCAAAGGCGAATTTTGAAGATGTAATTTTCATTTGAATTCTTTTTTGACAATGTTTTAAATCAAAATTAATTTTTATTTGGTTAATAGGCGTTTTTCAACCTTTTTTGAAAAAAACCTGAAGTAACCCGGCAGCGGTTGATCTGCTGGCGGGTTGTTCTGGTTCAAAAGCAGATGCTACTTCCATTGTGCTGCATCACCGCCGCTCCCAGCTTAGACATGCTCCGACATTCTTCCGCGTAGCGCCTACAAGCTTCCACACACTCTTTACCAAGCTTCGATGCAACTTTGAAATTTTTGATGACTCATTTTATTCTATTTTACACTATGAACCAATTTTTATATCAAACAAAAGTACGAACTACATTAGGGTAACTGTTAAACAATTTTGAAAATAGGTTATATATTTATCACTTTCCATTTTGTTGCTTTTTCTATGTCCATTTCACAATATTTAGGGATTTGTTTGTGTGTTGTCGTACTGGTGCCGCTCATGGGTTATTTTCACCATTCGCAGGTCCATTTTACACACAGGGTAAGAGCCTGGTTTATCATACGTCTTCTCTCCTTCACACTTCATAGGGCACTGATAGACGGCAGCCATAGGTTTTGAAGAACCGGTGTTATCCACAACTGTTTGTTCATTCAATTTTATTTTGCGACTAACAGTTTTTTATGAAATATTTTATCATTAATGACTATCTTAAGGATGTACATTTTATCTATTAAATAATCTCCGGATAATACCAAGGTATGTGAACCTTTTGACTGAAATCCATTAAATATTTGATGTATTTATCTACCACTTAAGTCATACATCTCAAAGTTTAAATGCGAGTCACTTTTTAAATCATATGGTATATTCGTATTTGAACTAATAGGATTAGGAAAACTGCCAAATGCAATATAAGAATCTAATTCTGTTACTTCATTTGCCACAGTTCTCGATTTTACTACATGGTCATTATTTACAACCATAGCCTGCCATATATGATTAATTTCGACGGTTTTACAAATATGAGAATTGCATCCAACGATTTCATCAATAGTAAATAAACAAACTGTATAAATGCCTGTATGTGAATAAGTATGATTTGGATTTTCATATGAAGATGAATGCCCATCACCAAAACTCCAAAAATATTGTGTGTGATCAGTTGTAAAAGAAGATGTATTAAAAAATCGCATTTTATTGCTTTTCGAATCATAATGTGATGTAAATAAAGCAATACATTCATGGGCAATGGGGTGGATTGTCACAGCATGACAGTAAGTGCTGCTTCAACCGTGATTGTTATGTACTGTAAGGCAAACCTGATATGTTCCGGTATGAGCATACGTATGATGTGGATTTTTGGTTGTTGAGCCATGCCCATCTCCAAAATCCCAGAGCCAGGAAGTAATTGGAGTAGAGCTAATTGTCGAATCAGCAAAATTTAGAGCTAAAGTTGTACCCGATTGCTGAAACCAGAATAGAGCATGGCACCCACTTTGCCCTTGGCATAATTTGAGTATTAATATAAGTGTATAAACTAAAGTAAATGATTTTATACATGGCTCATACTTTAATAAATTTAGTATTAAAAAAAACTGAGATCGGCGTTATGATCAGCATATTGCCAATCTCAGTTGAATATTCATTTAATGAATATTTTGTAACTTAATGATCATGCCCTTCATGATTTTCCAATTCTTTCAGATCCATCCCGCATTTAGGACACTTTCCGGCTTGGTCGTAAGTTTTTTCTCCTTCACACTTCATGGGACACTGGTATACAGCGGCCATTGGTTTTGATGCCCCGGTAGTGTCTACAGTTGCTTGTTCAGTAGTGGCAGGTTGAGTTTCTGTTGTGTTTGATTTATTGCCGCAAGATGCCAGGACAATAGTCATAACCAAAATAAAGCAAAAAGAAATGATTTGATTTTTCATGATAAAATTTGTTTAAAAAATGAATAAATAAATTTTTGATATTTTATAAAATTTAGGTGCTGTCATCTGATTTAATAATAATGGCTCTATTTTCCATTTATGCACTATCTAATTTTTTACAGTAATCATTATTACGCTAAAGATTAAAAAAAGTATATTCAAAATTCAGATACATACCATTGGGTGCCGACCGAATCATCGAACTATACAATTCCCTTCTGTACCCAACATCAATCCTTGCCTGGCTATTAAAAATAAATTGTATAGATGGGACGACATCAATATACGTTTTTCCGTTTTCATTGAGCGTTTGGCCCACAAATTCAAGCATCAGGTTGATATTGGTTTGTTTAAAATTGGTGTATTTTTTAGGGTACATCAATTTTCCGAGGGATAGGGTGTAATTGGTAGCCGTATTGCTTTGTGTATTTGGAAATTCATAATCCGGCTTATTGTCCAATGCTTTTTCAAAACTTACAGAAGAGCTGATAGCTACTTTTTTTATGAGCTGAGTAATCACCAATCCGGTTTCGTATCCACTATTGTGGCCCATGATTTCTATTTGCTCCTGATGTATATCTGCTCTGTTGAAGCTATATCTCGCAAAAGCTGCCATCCTGAAGTGGCTGTGTAGGTCATCTGATGAATAAAACCTGTATTTACTGAAGATATTGGCTCCTTCGACATAAAGGCTGTTGCTCCTGTTACTTATAAATGCTGAGGTCCTGACCATAAGATTTTTATTTATACCATACGTGATCTCAGGCATGAGATGATAGTTATACCCATCTTCATAGACTTCCTTAAATAAAGAATTGCTCAGCCTGACACTCAGAGAGCCCGTGGGAACATTGCTTGCCGGATCAGTAACTACAAAAAGTTCTTGTCCGGATAAACTATTTAATGTAATCGTCAGTAAGATTATTATAATTGGCTTCATAATTAATTGATTTTTACGTGATAGTCATCTTCATTTCCATCCAGGTATGAAGGAATTTTCGAAAGTGATTTTGTCAATTTTTTGTATTCCTTTTGCGTTACATAACCTTTGTCCATGATTTTAGCCTTTGTTTCACCATTTAATACTTTTGACTTGGAATCGACAATGACCAAAGCGATACCTTCCTGTTCTATTTTAATATTTTCAGAAATATCTGCATTGTCAAATTTCATGGTGACAATCATTGAACCCACAAAAAAGCCTGCCTTCTCTACTTTTTCTTTTAAAACCCGAGGACTTATCATAGCTTCTTTTTTGAGATGAACTACAAAAGTGTTGGTGTTTAGATCTATGACCACACTATCTACTTCAGTCAATGATTTGAGCTGTTTATTGATAGCATTCGAACACATGGAGCAGGTAAGGCCGGTAGCCACTATTTCTGCTTTAGTTATTTGGGCTTCAGCATTGGCAAAAACCAGTATTGCTGTCAGTGTAAATAAGAAAATTTTTAGATTCATTGTAATTATTGTTTGATGTGATTTAATTGTTTTTTAATTTCCTGTTCTGTAGGATTGATGGATATAAGTTTACCGGAAGCATCAAATAAATAGGATGCCGGTAAAGCTTCTACCCCAAACTGTATCGCAGATTGCGCATCAAATCCAAGCGGGTCTGTTAACTGGGTATATTCAATCTTATCCTTGGCTATCGCCTTCAGCCATTTAGATCGGTCAGTGTCGAGTGATATGCCTACTATTTCAAAATTTTTAGTGCCATAATCACGGTGCAAAATGACAAGTTTTTGATTGGCTTTTCGACAAGGCGCACACCATGATGCCCAAAAATCTACTAGAAAGATCTTACCTTTAAATGAAGTAAGATTAATAGGCTTGTTTTCGCTGTTTAGTAATGTAATATCTTTAATTGTATCACCAGTCACCAGTTGAGTGTAAACGGTGTTTTGATTTATTAAAAATAAAATTATGACAAAAATACAGTTTGCAAATAGTCTCCTGTTTTTATAATGATTCATTGGTGTTAATTTTATAAAATTTCGTAATTGAGCATCATGCCATCATCTTCGTGTTCCAGATTGTGACAATGGAAGACAAATTTACCTTTATGATTGGGGAATGTCATTATTACGCTCACTTTTTCTCCCGGCAGGCATAAAACAGTATCCTTCCATCCTTTTTCTGAAGATATTATTGTGCCCCGACCACCTTCTCTTTTTATCACCTGAAATTGGACTCCGTGAATATGCATAGGATGTAAATCAGTGCCATTTGAATTGTCAAAGACCCACGTTTCCGTCTCACCATTTTTGACGGTCTCGTCGATCCGACCCATATCAAAAGTTAGATTATTGATAGTGTGGCCTGAACCACCCCCATGACCACCATGACCTCCGCCATGCCCGATATTGGCAATATCAAAAGTTCTTGTAATCTTAGAGTTACCTGCAGGTGTTGATGGAATGACTGACAAAGAGGTAGGTAGGACAAAAGCATCGTTTTCAACTTTATCCACAACAAATTTTAGGATCTTAAAAGATTGATCTCCCTGAATTCCTCCATTAAAGGTATTGCTTTGTAGGTATATTTCAGCTCCTACCTTCTGATTTTTGAAATCAACTAATATATCAGCCCTTTCGCCGGGAGCAAGCAATAAACTCTGCACTGTTTCCGGATTTTTTAATAGACCGCCATCGCTGCCAATAATGTAAAAACTTGCGTTATTGCTCAATGCAAGGTTATATACACGGGCAGTGGATCCATTCAGTACACGTAACCTGTACCACTTGGAGGAAACTTTATGCACAGGAGTGTGTACACCATTCACCAGAATATGGTCGCCAAAATAACCAGACATGACCTCCATAGGTGAGGGCGAGTAATCTATATCCCTGCCGTTTTTAAATCGTTTATCCTGAATAACCAAAGGAATTTCGTTTTTCCCGCCTGGCAGATTTAATCGGGTTTCTTCATCATCATTTACAATAAAAAAGCCGGCAAGCCCGTGAGTGACCTGATTAGCTGTTTTACCATGAGCATGAGGATGATACCAATACGTTCCTGCACGCTGCTGGATTGGAAATCCATACTGAAAGCTGCTATTTGCATTAATCAGGGCGCCTGGGTGCCCATCCATCATGGCAGGCACTATCAATCCATGCCAGTGAATATTGCTTGCTTCAGAAAGTTGATTGTTAAATTGAATAGATGCATAAGCACCGCTTTTTATTCTGATGGTTGGGCCTAAAATGCTACCAGCATAACCCATGACACTTGTACTGCCTGACAAAAGATCCATTGTAGCACTTTTTGCTACCAGAGAAGTGCCTATAACACTTACTTCTGAAGGTATTGAAAGCTCTTTTGTAAATGGACCTTCAGAGACTTTCAGTTGGAATAAACCCATGTCATCCTTATGACATGAAAACAATATAAAAGCTCCTGATAATATTAAGCAGTAAATTTTTAACTGATTGAAATTTACACTTTTCATTTTGAATTTTATTTTTTGGATGGTGATTTAACTTTCTTCCACTCTTGTATCTTTTCTTCCAGGTTTTTTACATCATCTGTCATATCCTTTTTTCGTGCCAGTTCCAAAGCCTTTTCTGCTGACTTTATAGCTTCAGGATATCTTTTCAGCCGACCCAAAATGTGTGTTGTCAGTAATGAATAATTGAAATTATCACTGGCCAGAGATTCAGATTTAGCTGACCATTCCAGAGCCAGATTCAAATCCTTATTTTGAGAGAAGTAATATTGGGCTCCCTTATTCAGCAAACCTGCATTCTCCACTTTTTTTACCAAAAGATTTTCCTGTATTTGAGCCATTATTTTACCATCGGCAGTACTCATTATAGGTACCATAATCGTTGTATTCTCCCATTTCAATTCAAGTGATGCAGAATAATCAGATTTGAATCCTGACAAATCTATAGTAAAGGATTCCTGTATTGCCGTACTCTTAGCAGGCTTGACCTTGATTCTTAGCGCGTCTTTCTTTTCATCAAATCCGAAATCTCCATGTAGAGTGGCATCTTCATTCAGTATGATTGTCCACTCTTCCTTGCCCGGGATGGAGTAAAGCCCATATTGACCTTTTTTCACTAGCTTGCCGCCAAATATAATGTCTTCACTGAATTTTATCCTTGTGCTTTCTCCTGCTCCCGTACGCCAAAGAACATCATATGGTACCAATGCTCCAAAGATCTTTCTGCCCCGCATTTGTGGTCGGGAATAACTCAATTCTATTTGAGTAAATCCCACTTGATGTGTCCAGGAAGCATCAGGGCTCGCAGGAGGTAAATCAATCTGAGCAACCAGAAATGCTGGAAGGAGTAATGTTATAAAATAAACTATTGATTGCATTGATATATTATTATTGATCCTTTTTTGCAGGTCTGTCGTATTGACAACAGCCATGAAGATTTTCATACACTGTATCCGGAGCTCTGAATTTTTCACTATCGTAGCCAACGGCTGCTATTCTCTTAAGTACTTCATCGACGCTTGTTTTGGTACTGTCTATGGTGATCTTTGCCATCGCTAAGTCAGCATCCCAAACAGCATTTGATTTGCCTTTAACATTGGCTGCTTTTTCGATGGTCTTTTTGCACATTCCGCAGTTACCATACACTTTTACGTTTACAGTTTGCAAATTATTTGTCTGAGATGAGCCAGCGTTGATTGAAAATAAAGCTATACATAACACGGCTACACTTTTAAAAAATGTTTTCATTTAAAATTATTTTAATATTTGAAGAAAAAAGAAAATTACGTTGGAATAGAATAATGAGCATATACGGGATGATTTCTCACCTGTGAAGCTCTGGAATGCTTAACGTTTATTCAAGATTATAATCGAGACGAAAAATGAAAACATATGTAATCATCCATACGTAACTCTAAGTCAAGTATAAACAATAAACATTTACCTCAATTTTGGAAATTGAGGAATGGCTAGCTAACAAAGAAAAGATTGATAAAGCACCCTTAAATTAACCACGGGGAGTGGCGGTGGTTTATATAAGTAAAATCTGACCGTTTTTTCATTTTCCTTTACTTTGTCATTTAGGTCATAAGACACCCCAATGATGGGATTATAAAAAACAGGTTGAATTTCAGAAAGAATAACTTTTACGTTTTCAGTAGCACTAACATTCAGTTTTTTATAGTGTGTTTTCTCTTCACAACATGGTTTCTTATTAAAAGAAACTCCCGCTTTTGGTTGATACATAACACAACCCGCAACTGAACACCCTTTAGTGTTAATTTTTGAACAGCAATTTTGGGGTTTAAAAAAAATAGAAAATGTAGTGCCATTTATACTACATATATGCTCGTAAGCCATCAAGCCAAGAGACGAGACGAACAAATTTAAAGCCAATAAAATATGCAATAATCTATTTATCATGTTATAATTATGAAATAAACGAAAATTCATTTAAAAAAGTTGCTTTAATATGAATTTCTGTAATAAATTTGATTATTAGGAGTACATTTCCTTTACTGAGTCAATCAAAATAATCTTATGAAGATTTCCTTTTCATACTAAAATAAAAAAGTGTGAACCCACTCAGAACAGTCACTAAACCTAAAATGGAAAAGAATCGTAAAAGCCAGTTGGTAATATTATCTCTTCCACTATAATCCATCGTATGTAACATCCAAAGAAAATCAAACCGGCGCCAGGGAGTATTGCGTACTTTCTGTACTACTCCGATGTCTGCAGGTATATAAAAAGTAACCGGACTTTGTGTCCCAAAAGTAATAGCGTATGCAGGCAAAGGTTGGCCCCGGTATTCATGATGTTTATCAGTTTGCGTCAAAAACTCCACATGTTCAAGTTTTTTATTGCCAGTATAGCTGTTTATTGCAACTAAAACACATTCTTCTTTTGTTAAAGATGGCCTGATACTTCCTGACTCTGCGTCTCCGAGAATATATTTTGTATGATGTCTTTCGTGCCCTTTGGGGAAATAGCTAATCAACCAGTGGGGTTTATTTAAGATCGTGACAAGCCTGACATCAGATATACTGTCCAGTGCTTCTATTTTATTCAGTGTATCCAATAATAACATCGGGGAATGTAAAGTTACTTTTGAGCCGATTAAGGATGGTTGAATATGTTCATAGTCCCCGTGAACTTCGTCCATATCGCTCCAGGAAAAATAAAGGCCACCTATAGTCCAGGCTAAAAATTGAATTCCAATGATAAACCCCAGCCATCGGTGGCTCCGACGAATGTAAAAATGGATACGTGATTGTCTCAAACCTAAAAGTATTGTTTATCACGCAAATGTATAAATTATTTATTCCTAATGATATTTATCATACGCGAACTGACCAACATCATAGATATAAATTAAAAAATTGTATCAAAAACCTTTACTTTTGTTGTTAGCCGTTATTGCAGGCTAAGCTTTGAAATATTATTTTAAATTATTTACGAATGGACTATATTGATTATTATAAAATATTGGATGTACCTAAAACAGCGGGTGAAAGTGACATCAAAAAAGCATATCGTAAACTTGCACGCAAATACCATCCCGATCTCAATCCCAATAACAAAGAATCAGAGAAAAAATTTAAAGAAATAAACGAAGCTAATGAAGTCCTGAGCGACCCGGATAAACGAAAGAAGTATGATAAATACGGAAAGGATTGGCAACACGCTGATGAAATTGAGAAAATGAATCGCTCCGGGTCTCAATCACAAGGCAGACCGGACCCATCTTTCGGATCAGAACAATTTTCAGGTGATTTTTCTGATTTTTTTGAGTCAATGTTTGGAGCAGAAGGCGGGGCTCGAAGGGGAAGACAAAATAAATTCCGTGGTCAGGATTTAAATGCAGACCTGCACCTCAAGCTCACTGATGTGTACACCACTCAAAAACAGACCCTTAATATTAATGGTAAAAATATAAGGTTGACCTTTCCTGCCGGGATTGAAGACAGGCAAGTCATAAAGATAGCAGGGCATGGTGCACCTGGTGTAAATGGGGGTCCCAATGGCGACTT
>JAYTNJ010000015.1:0-2985 GCA_043748345.1 Saprospiraceae bacterium | reverse complement strand
GGCGGCCATTGACTTTTCTGTGCTGTGCAACAATATGATTAATCAATGCTTCAGCATATAACTCTTTATGCCAAGGCAGCAATGTATCCAGACTAGAGGCAAAACGGCACAATTCTATAAGCTTATATTGTCTGCTTATAAGGCTATCGATCGGACCGGTTGATTGTAAATTGATAAGACTGTCGGTCATCTCACTTGCGTATTCCATTAGTATGGCGATATATTGTTTAAGGTTTTTTTCGGTAGGTAAAAAATTCCACCCAACTTCAGCTTCACGAATTTTTTTTATTTGTGGGGAAAGGTCACGGAAGATCTGGATGCTATCCTTGTATGAATAGTTTGAAATTGTAGATAGATGTGCCGAAATAGCATCAGAACCTGACCTGAATGTTTTCATATTGATAGGCGATTCTACTAATTGCCACCAAGGTAGTGCCGGAAGATGAGATTCTAAAAACTTTGATGCGGGTGCCAAGAAGTATTCTTCAACCTCAGGGTTGAGCTTTTTTCCTGGTTTTGACTTTCTCAAGGATGCGCTCCATGTAGCATCTACTAGTTGCCATTGACCATTTAATTGTATTGCATTCCATGCATGATCAGGAGCATCAATTATATTTTTTGACGTAGGATTTTCACGGCTATACCCTGAGACCACTTCGCATTCGAATCCGGCAATTTGACACATTTTTTGAAATAATTTTGCATAACCGATGCATATAGCTTTTCTGGAGGTAAGGATATCTTTTATTTCCTTGCCAACCGGAAATGGCCCTTCGGCTGATGCATGATCATAGCTTATATTTGTTATGATCCAGGTAAATATTCCCCGGACTTTTTCCGTATCAGTTTTACTTTTTCGGGAGATGTATAATGTGATTTCATGAAGGTCTTTTCCTATTGTATCCGGTATATTTTGAGCAAATTTATCTATAGAATCGAAATCCGTCTGAGACTGTATATGTGAGCTGGAAATAATAGAGATTATGCAAAAACAAAAGAACTGAAAATACAATTTTTTCATTTTGAACTATATTAAATATTCATAAATTACTTGTATGAAAATGAATAATTTATACAAATGTAAGACATTCTCCCCATCTTTAAACATTCTTACATTTATGCAGATAAGACCTTTTTTCTGATTTAAAAATATATTTTATCAATAGGCTTGTTACCTTTGAGTTGATTTTCAGCAAATTTAAATAACTAGCTTATAATAATATGCTGCTAAAAATTATAATTTATATCAAAGAAGCGTCTAAATGAAATCTAACCTTTTTATTATTATCATGATAGTTACGGCATTTTCATGCAAAAGTGTCGAACAACAGCCTGTTAAACTTAGTATGGAGTATGATCCTTGCGATTATCTCAGAGTCGATAAACTGGCTCCTTTGGTGGATATCTTAGTAACAGACATAATAGCTCAGTCAGGAGAAAATGGTCCCACAAAAAAAGTTTGTACCCACTATCTCAATAAGAGACCTACACCTGAACCACTTGTCCATGTTACTATTGAATACAGCTCAGATAAGACTTCCGGTAATTTCGGTAAAATCATCGAAGGAATGCTGGTCAATGGGTTGCCAAGTTCGTCGGGAACTTTAAAGTATAAAAAATTATCCGATAAAAGGTTTAATGCAATTTATACCGAAGATGAAGCCCTATTTAATCAGGCTTACGTCGAAGTGGGCAATCAGTATCTTATTGTGATAGAATATGATAAGAAACTGAATAAAAATGGCGATCCAAAAGAATTGATGAGCAAACTTATCTCATCAGTACTGTATGATGAAAAGATGTATTAAAACAATCTTTCTTCTGTCGTAAGTTTAGCTTACATAGGTCATTTAATAGTTTTTTAAACAGGTTATTAAATAAGGAGATTAGAAATCTTTTCTTATTTTTACATTCTCATCATTAAATTTCACATCAAATGCAAAAAATATTAACGCTTTTTTTTGTTTCTTTTTACGCATTACTATCCGCTCAGGAAAAGCCAAAATGGGATGTTAACAATCCTCCAGGCAAGTTTAAAGAAGTAAGTTTTTCTTCCACTGAAGGTACCTGGATGAATGTTGACATTAGCCCTGATGGAAATACTATTGCATTTGATATGCTGGGGGATATATATACTTTACCGGTGAAGGGAGGTGAGGCAACATCCATCAGAAGCGGGCTGGCATGGGAAGTACAGCCACGCTGGAGCCCGGATGGTAAAAAGATATTATTCACAAGCGATTCAGCGGGTGGCGATAATATTTTTTATATGGACCTTGACGGAAAAAATGCTAAACAAATAACCAAGGAAAGCTTCAGACTGTTAAATAATGCTGTATGGATGCCTGATGGCCAGTACATAGTAGCTAGAAAACATTTTACATCCGGAAGATCTCTTGGTGCTGGTGAAATGTGGATGTATCATATTACCGGTGGCGATGGAATTCAGCTCACAAAGCGAAAAAACGATCAGCAGGATGTCAATGAGCCATGTATTTCGCCGGATGGTAAGATGATGTATTACAGTGAAGATGTTTATCCCGGTGGTTATTTTCAATATAATAAAAATCCGAATAGTGAAATTTTTGTGATCTATAGTTATAATTTTGAAACAGGAGAGATTAAAATGGTAGCTGGCGGTCCAGGAGGGGCATGCAGACCTCAGATATCCAACAAAGGTGACAAACTGGCATATGTCAGAAGGGTGAGAGAAAAGTCAGTTTTATTTATCCACGATATTGCAACTGGCCGTGAGTGGCCCATATTTACAGAGTTGAGCAAAGATCAGCAGGAGTCATGGACTATCTTTGGAATATATACGGGATTTGACTGGATGCCGGATGACAAGGACATCGTTATTTGGGCCAAAGGGAAAATTGTAAAAGTGAATCTCGAAAGTAAAACTGCATCAGAAGTATCTTTTAAAGCCAATGCAGCTCATAAATTAATGGAAACTGTCCAATTTGAAAATAAAGCTTACGAAGA
>JAYTNJ010000014.1:0-3731 GCA_043748345.1 Saprospiraceae bacterium | reverse complement strand
ATTTGTAAAAGAAGAGATTTTAAAGAATGTAAGTCTGCCGGTGCGAATGTACCAGGTGCTGTTTGAAGGAAGTGAAGTAATAGTGCCAGATCCTTCAGCGAAAGCTTTTCTACCCAATGCAGAGAAAAAAATTGTGCACCCTGCGAAGCGCATTTGGAAACTGGTTTCCATTACTGTGATTGTTGTTGCGCTTGCATTGTCGGCCTACTTTCTCTATCAGAGAAAACAGACGTATGGGCAGGGTGAAACAGAAAGATCAATTGCCGTACTTCCTTTCGTTAACATGAGCAATGATGCAGAGCAGGAATTTTTCAGCGATGGGATTAGTGAAGAGATCATCAACAAGCTGGCACAGTCAGCTGGCTTGCAAGTTAAAGGGAGAACTTCATCATTTGCTTTCAAAGGCAAGAACATGGATTTAAAGTTGATTGGAGCTCAATTGAATGTGAGTTATATTCTGGAAGGTAGTGTTCGGAAAGCTGGTAATATTTTGCGCATTACGGCACAGCTCATTAAAGTATCAGATGGAAATCATCTGTATTCCCAAACTTTTGACAAAGAACTCAAAGACATATTTACTATCCAGGATGATATATCTCTGGCCATACTGAATGCCGTTAAAATCAAATTATTGGATTCAGAAAAAAATACAGTTCTCAAAAAGTATACAGATAATGTCGAAGCATATGAGTTGTATCTAAAAGGACTTTATAATTACAATAAGTATACTCCGGATGGATTTACAAAAGCCATTGAATATTTTCAAGCTGCTATTGATAAGGACCCGAACTATGCCATTGCATATTCCGGATTGGCTTTTTGTTATATGAATTTAACTTCGAATAATTGGTCAAAATCGGACAAAAGCCTGCCAAAAGCGATCCAGGCAGCAAATAAATCTTTTGAACTGGATAACAAAACGGCGGAAAGCCACCTGAATGTTGGCCGCATAAAGTTGCATTTTAAATATAAGGTACGAGAAGCTGAAATTGATTTTAAAAAAGCGCTTGCTATCAATCCCAACAGTGCAGAGGTACATGTGCAACTTGGTTTTTGCGCTGCTTTGTTAGGAAATAATAAAGAAGCTATTGAACATGCGCTCAAAGCGGAAAGGCTGGATCCATTCTCATTGCTTAATCTTGCATATTTAGGTATAATATACTGGACTGTCGGTGATGCTGAAAAAATTTTATCGATTGGAAAAAGATTAGTGGACATAGCGCCAACTTTCCCCGCGGGCCATGGGTATATTGGATGGTATTATGCTTTAATAAAAAGGTACAGAGAAGCGATTCCTGAATTTGAAAAGGCAGCGCAGTTATATCCTGATCTTAGTAATTTAAGTGGTCTCGGCATGTTCTTTGGTTTCATAGGAGAAAAAGTAAAGGCCCGGGAAATCATTGAAAAAATGAAAAAAATAGAGGGCGCTGATTTGATGGGAAATTATTATATAGGACGTGTGTATGGTAGCATGGGAGAATGGGATACTGCTTTTCATCATTTTGACAGGGCCATCGAAAACCAAGAAAGCTCGATGCTATGGATTAAGTTTTATTTTTCGGCTGCGCAAATGGATATGAAAGACCCCAGAGTGCTGAGACTGCTCGATAAGATGGGACAGCCTTATGAATAGATCTCATCATGATTACATAATAATCAAATCTTTAAATAAATAATGTCTCAATCCCGCCAGCTATCCGCCATCATGCATGCCTGCCTGCCTGCCGGCAGGTTTACCGACATTGTCGGGTTTACTGCTTTGAGGAGCTTTGCCAATAATTGAATTAATTTTATAACTGACACATCATTTTTTATACTTTAATTGCTGAATATTTTTGTTGGTAGTTTTCAATTTCTTCAGATCAGAATTCTAAAAAATCATTGCCTATGAGATATATCCTGCCTGTCATTGTGGTTGCTCAGTTTTTTTGTACATCACTGTGGTTTGCAGGTAATGCTATCGTTTCAGATATAGCCGGTGACCTGAATCTTGATGCTTATTTTATCGCTCATTTAACCAGTGCCATCCAGTTTGGTTTTATCAGCGGAACATTGGTTTTTGCCATTTTTACACTTTCAGACCGTTTCTCACCTTCAAAAGTATTTTTTTGTAGTGCTGTTCTTGCATCATTTTTTAATCTGGGCATGAGCCTGGAGAATATTGATGCGAAAGATATCCTGTTTTTCAGATTTGCAACCGGTTTTTTTCTTGCCGGGATTTATCCGGTCGGCATGAAGATAGCTTCCGATTATTATCAGAAAGGGCTGGGAAAGTCTCTGGGCTTTTTAGTGGGTGCATTGGTACTGGGGACGGCCTTTCCCCACCTGCTGAAAAGCTTTATTGTTGGTTTTCCATGGAGATATGTTTTGTATGGTACTACCCTGCTTTCTGTGGCAGGTGGCCTTGGTGTGGTATTGCTGGTGCCAAAAGGGCCTTACTGTACATCAGGACAAAAGATGAAGTTGACAGCTTGTATGAGCGGGTTTAAAAATTCTGATTTTCGGTCTGCATCCTTTGGATATTTTGGACATATGTGGGAACTGTATACTTTTTGGGCATTTGTGCCGATAATGCTCGCTTCGTACAATATTCGATATCCGGAAACCCATTTAAACGTATCTCTTTTGTCTTTTTTAATCATTGCTTCAGGCGGAGTTGCATGTGTTATCAGCGGTATGATTTCTCAAAGCTTCGGGGCAAAAAAAATCGCAAGCCTGGCTTTGTTCATTTCCTGTATATGCTGTCTTATTTCTCCGCTTTTCCTTTTTGCTTATTCACCTTCCGCATTTATTATTTTTCTTTTTATTTGGGGGCTGGCAGTGATAGCTGACTCTCCGTTATTTTCAACATTGGTAGCTCAATCAGCACCAGAAGTGTCCAGAGGCACATCTCTGACCATTGTGAATTGTATAGGATTTGCCATCACCATCGTCAGTCTTCAATGTATTCATTTGCTATCTCATCACATTGATGGACAATTTATGTATGTGTTTCTGGCTATCGGACCGGTATTTGGCCTTATCGCATTAAGGCTTAGAAGTACTGACTTGAAGTATACCTCTGCCGAAAATAAAAATTAATCATGTAATTCTACTTTGTCAACTTAGACTTTATGTTAAATGTCAGATCAACTCTTGAATGAAATAATTGTTAAATACCAAAAATTGAGGTAGAATGTAAAAGAGGGTGGCAGTTCCGGTACGCGGAGCGATTTAGCGGAACTAGCCTTTTTTGTTTACTTTTTTTGGCAATGAAAAAAAGTAAAAGCCCATCGCGGCTGGAGCGACAAAGCCAAATAAATGAAGACAGTCCAATTATTATACTCCAAATCATATTTAATCTTGGCTTTTGCATTGTCAGACAAAACAGTTTTGATTACAAACATAACAAATGTATAAACTTGGATCATCTTGGCTCAATACTAAATTTAACAAAGTAGAATTAGTCTTTTTTGTGTTCAATTCTTAAGTTAACAAAGTAGAAGTAAGTTGAATATTAATGATGCAATAGTTTATAAAATTTTCGGATGATATTATTATTTGCATAATTATTATCTTAACCATGAGCTGGATTCTTTATATTAGATTTGATAATCAAGGTTACAGCCCATTCATAAAATTATTATCTTGTGGTATAGTTACCCCCAAAAATCGGACAGCAAGTTAAATAAATTTTTTTACACTAAATTTGCTGTTTATGACAAAGAGAAAATTAACATCAGTATTTAAAA
>JAYTNJ010000013.1:0-15797 GCA_043748345.1 Saprospiraceae bacterium | reverse complement strand
ATAATAAATAGTAAGCTCGCCATAAAAAGAAAAATTCTAAGGTCTTCATTGATAATCATAATAAGACTTTTATTTTAAACAGCAAATATATTCTAAAAGACATATTAATTGGGTTATTTCAAATAAATCTGACATTTTAACAAAAGAAAAAAATGATATCCGCTTTTTGAAAGAAACGTTATAAATAATAGTGATTTTAAATTTTAAGCTTCAAAATAATTATTTGTCAATGAACAATGTATAGTTTTATTTAATATAATAATTTTATAAATATTATAATAGATATATTTTGTATTTTCTTACAATGCTCTTAGTTCGTAATATTGCATCATCAATTAGTGATAAGAAATTGTTTTTGTAGATTTTTATAGAGTTTTAGCAGTAATAAATGTTGCCTGCTGGTTGAGATCCAATCTAGGCAAATGAGTATTGGATATGTTTATGGGATTATAATTTGTAGATGGTCGCTGGGGGGCGGCCATTTTTTTTGCCAAAAGGCATTCTATTTTAACCATAACAGCTTTATCAGGTCAGAATATTAGCAGACTAATTAAGCTGACAACTACCATCACCATCATTCCCATCATCAAATAAAAGATACCAGTAATAATAAACTTGACAAAAGTCTTTGTTTTACTTTGCCTGAAATATTTTAACATCGACAGATAAACAAATGACGGCAGAAAAATTGAAAGACACATAGTGAGTGTATTATTAAACCCTTCATTGTCAGGGATTTTAAAAATAAAAAATAGAACTATTGTGACTATAATAAACGAGAAGGAATGTACATTCATCCAGAAAACCAAATGTTCTACATAAGGTAGACTTTTCCTAAAATATAATAGTTTAAACAAAAACCCGAGTAAAACAACTGTTACCAACAACCCCCATGCAGCATTTCCTAATGCATATTTTAAGGTGCCGGCACGATCCAGATTCATCCTGATCAATTGTTTGACCTTGATCTTATCAATAAATGTAGTTACATTATATTTTATGTAAATTGAATCCATAGAGAGTTCAATAGCATCATTCCTTGTTATTGGATATTCTTTGATGCTAAAGATATGTTCCACTCTAAAAGTATCCTTGTCGGGCGTAGTTATATTTTCAAAAAGATTTTTTTCGATACTATCAGAATAGATTTTTAGCTGGCTGTCTAATTTGGCTTCCTTTTTTATGGATAGATATTTTTCATACAGTTTGGATCTCTCCAATTCACTGTATTCACGAAATGATCGCGTTTTGTTATTATCAATATTAATAAGAGAAACCAGAAATGCGAAGTGAAACAGCACAGTAATAATGAAAAGGCGCACGGGATTGAGGAATGCAACGCGCTTACCCTCGACATAATATCTTGTAAGTTTCCATGGGGCCCAGATATTATTAATAGTTTTAAACAATGTATTGTCTATATTAAAGACTAAACTCCAAAAATTAGTAAGTAATTCATGAAGGGACAATACGTGCGCATCTGTTTTTTGGCCACAGACCTTACAAAAGATGTATGATCCGTTTAGCGCATGATTACAATTTTTACAATTAGAAGGAATATCCATGTTGAAGATTATTCGTTTCCATGCAAATGTATGAAATTTTCCAAGAGAGCTATAAATGAATCCTTAAAATACTAGCGAGCATTAAAAACGTATTACGCTTTTAATTAATAATTACCTAAATATGGCTAAATGTCATATTACTTTTTGGTATAATGTTTGCCATATAATTCTATAGATTATAAAATATAAAAATATGTATTCATTTTATTGTGTAAAATTCAGTAAATCAATATTATACAAATATTAATATAATCTATAAACATAATTATTAAAACTTAAGTGGGAGTATTTCAATCTTGTTCATTCTTAAAACACAAAAAAATGAAAAATTTTTTCACCCTTTTTGCCCTGATTTTTGCCTTGACAGTAAATGTTCGTGCATCTGTAAACTATAAGGGTAATAAATTGTCAAATGGGGCAAATCATTTAGCCAGAAATTATGTACAAAATCCTGATAGGACTATAGAGAATCTGATCCCCTGGTTAAACCAAAGTGCAGAATCTATGCTTATGATGCCAACCTGTCCATCAGATATTGTCATCAATCTTAATCCTGGAGAATGCGGGAGGGTGATACCATCTTTTGGATTTGAACTTTCAAATTTACAAAATCTAACAAACATTCCGATTCCTTACAATCAAAATTCTGATTCGGTCAATATTGATGGTACCATCTACTGTGGGGTAGGTCAAACTAAATACTCCAGAATTTTTCAGCATCTAGGGCCTACAGACATGGCTATAACTAATGTAAATGTGGGAGTTTGGCAAGCTGTCAACAAACCTAAAGTAACTGTAAATTTTTATAGTCATCCTGGAAATTTATTTTTGGGCAGTCATATAGAGGAAATACCTGATATTAATACCACAGGAATCGGTCCCGGTGCTATACATCCTATAACAATTCTTCCAACAAATGTTATCAAGGTTCTGTCACTCACAGATTTTAGGGTAGAAATTGTAACAAATGCACCTCATATCAGTGTTTTTAAGATCGGTAGGAATAATGGTGGACATAAGCCAGGCTTTTCTAACGCAGTCATACAATCATCATGCAATACGCCACAATTAATGTCCGAAGGTACGCTGCATAATTCACTTACCAATTCAATAGTTTTTGGTGTTACAGGATTGCCTGACGATTATAAGTTTGTCAACACTAATCCTAATACAGTAAATAAAAAAGAAGGTAATTTTTTTGGATACGGTACTTATCCTATGATTTTTCAGATAGCTAATGCTACAGGTGTACCATTAGGTGGTTTGCCTGTTGGCTCTCCTGGTAATAATTTATGTAGCTTTAATATTATTATCAACGAATTCCAAAATCCAACTGGCTCACTTGCTTGTAATGACCTCGTCCAGGTGTCACTGAACGAAGATTGTGAAACTATAGTCACACCTGACATGCTGCTGGAAGGCACTAATTACGGATGTTACGATAAATATACTGTGCAGATCATCGCAAATAATGGAATTTTATTGGGCAATAAGGTCACAAATGCTCAAATAGGGCAGAAACTGAAGACACAAATCATCGGTCCAAATGGCAATAGCTGTTGGGGCGAAATTTTAGTTCAAGACAAATATGGCCCTAATCTGATTTGTGATACTATATACGCCACCTGTGTCACGGACTTAAGGCCAGGATCTGATTTATCAAAGGTTGTCCCAGTGGCGGCACAAATAATTGATGGCTCGTTGGAATCCGGAACTCCCAATAGTAACACTTTTATAATTCCGGTTGGTCCTATCAATGGCAGTACCATTACAGACTTAAATGTTTTTCTTGACATAAGTCATGATAGAATTTCAGATATCGCAGCAAATATTACTTCTCCAGATGGAGTTACAGTTCCCTTATTTATACAGCAAGTTTGTCCGGGTGGAAAGGGACTGGTTGCCAATTTTGACGATGAAACTATAGATCTCATAAATTGTGAAGCTTCAATAGTTCCGTCTATAGCCGGTAGATTTAAGCCATACAATCCTTTGTCAATTTTTGATAACAAACCCATGGGTGGTGAATGGAAGGTTACAGTGTACGATCTTGTAAATGGTGTTGGTGGTACCGTAAATAATATTCACCTTATTTTTGAGCAGTCAGGAGGTAAGGTTTCGTTTCCTACTCCTAAAAATATTACATACACTCAGACATCAGATAATACTTATGTAGTAACCGGTCTTGATGCCTGCAGTAGCGCAACACTTTCGTATACGGATTCTATAGTAAAAGAAAATTGTAAGGATATTTATTCAAAAGTGATAAAAAGATGTTGGACCGGATATGATGATAAAGGTAATCAGGCCAACTCTTGTTGCCAACTTATCTATGTGTATAGAAATAGCCTTTCAACGCTTAAATTTCCTCCCAATTTTGATGGATTGAACGGAAATCCCGGGCCACTTTCCTGTGTTGTTTTTGGCGACTCCATTCCACCTGTTGATACAACAGGAATCCCAACAGGAGATTTTTGCAACACAGTACAGATCATCACACCGACAGATATTAAAATAGACATATGTGATAGATCTTATAAATTATTAAGAACACATAAAGTATTAGACTGGTGCACAGGTAGCGTCATAGTCCATAATCAAATCATCAAGGTAATGGACCTTGATGGACCTGAACTCTTTTGTCCCAAAGATCAAACCATCTCAACTGATGATTATGATTGTTTTGCAACGTTCGATGTTCCTTTGCCTGAAATAGGTGAAGAATGTTCTAATGAGTTGAGTTTTTATCTTGAGTACCGAAATCAGGATATTGGTGATTCTCCCTATATTTCTACTGATATCGATCAAAGTTCAGGTACAATACACCAATTGCCTTTGGGCAGAAGTAGAGTCAGATGGACTGTAACTGATGAATGTGGAAATTCATCAAGATGTTCATTTGATGTTACCGTGCGTGATGACGATAGGCCCAATGCTGTGTGTGATATTTACACAGTGGCTTCTATTACAGGATTAGGGAAAGCCATAGTATATGCTGAAACTTTTGATGATGGAAGTACTGATAACTGTGGAATTCTCAAATTTGAAGCCAGAAAAATGACTGATTTGTGTAGCTTCGGCACTTCTGTTTTTACCCCTTTTGTAGAGTTTTGTTGTAATGAAGTGAACACTTCCGTCATGGTAGAAATGAGGGTAACTGACGTACATGGCAATTCAAATACGTGCATGGTAGAAGTCAGGGTGCAGGATAAGTTACCGCCTTATATCACAAAATGCCCTGCAGATATTACACTCAGTTGTCAGGCTGATTATAAAGATCTTAAGGTAACCGGTGAACCATTATATGTTGATAATTGTGTGGTAGACTCTTTTTGGTATAAAGATACAGATTCTATCTCCCGTTGTGGAACAGGCATTATTACCAGAGTTTGGACCGTAAAAGACAAACAAAATCTGCGTCACAGCTGTGTTCAAGTAATCAGATTAATTGATTATGATCCTTTCTACGTAAATATTAAAAATCCTAAAGATACTGAGGATGATATAGTATGGCCTGAAAATTATGAAACTAAAAAATGTTATTCTTTATTGAAGCCGACGGATTTGCCTGTGGGATACAACAAGCCGACATGGGATGAAGATAATTGCAGTCTGGTAGCCGCTCATTACAAAGACCAGGTATTTAAATTTGCGGACGGTGCCTGTGAAAAAATATTAAGGACCTGGACAGTACTCGATTGGTGTACCTATAATGAAAAGAATCCCGTGTATGGCAATGGGTGGTACGAATATATTCAGATCATCAAACTCCTTAATGATATTCCGCCGATATTTGAGTTTGCATGTGTAGATCGTACGATACCTTCTTATGGAAATTGCAAAGATGTTGTCGACTTTACTATGAGTGCGATAGATGATTGTCCTGAAGATAATGTCAATCTTATTTGGAAATATGAATTATTTACTGAAAAAGGTTTGTTTATTAAGGTTGTAAACTCAAACAGGTTTTTGGAGACATTGACTAATGGAAAGTATAGAGTGAAATGGACGGTGGAAGACAGATGTGGCAACAGAGCATTCTGTACACATACTATTGATCTGATTGAAAATAAAAAGCCAACTCCTTATTGTTTAACATCCCTTACTACTGCCGTGATGAATAATAATGGAACGGTGGAAATTTGGGCAAAGGATTATGATAAAGATGGATACGATAACTGCACACCTAAAGACAGTCTCTGGTTTACTTTTTTTGATGCGAAGCCTGTGGATACTCTGAAATATAAAGAACATTACTTTAAGGAGAATGGAATATTAGCCACAAAAGCAGAATATGAAGCAGGTAATGCCCAAATTTGGAAGCCATTACAAAAAACTTCAGGTATGCGTTTCGATTGTGCAGATATACCAAATGGCAAATCACAAGAAGTATCTCTCAATGTGACCCTTACTGATCTGGCTGGTAATCAGGATTTTTGTACCATTATCCTTGTATTGCAGGACAACTCTAATGCATGTCCTGATACCGTTGTGACGCTAGTATCAGTCATTGGGAAAGTAACTTCGGGGACTGTTGCTAAAAAAGGCACAGACGTTTTAATAGAAAGCAGTTTTAGCGAGTCGAACAAAACTATAAAGTCAGATGCAAACGGAAATTATGCATTCAATTCCTTGCCTAAATCTTACAACTATACGATAGGACTCAATGATAACCGTGATGTGATGAATGGAGTATCGACGCTGGACCTAGTCTTAATTCAAAGGCACATATTAGGGATTGAGGCTCTAAATGATGCAAAGAAGGTAATCGCAGCAGATGTAGATAATAATGGCAAAGTCACAGCATCAGATTTGCTGACGCTAAGAAAAAATATTCTGGGCATTGCTCAGGAATTTCCGAACGGTCAAAATTCATGGAGATTTATTACTTCCAATCATACTTTTACAAATGCCAGCCAGCCATTCCCATATACTGAAAAATATGTGTTTAATCAATTGGCAGAAAACAAGATCAACCAGAATTTTCATGCTATAAAGATCGGTGATGTAAATAATTCAGCGGCTGTCAACGCAAATGAAGGACAGACAGAACCAAGAAGTAGCAGAACATTGGCCTTAGAAACAGAAATCCAAAGGGCTCAAGGTAGTGATGAAATTTTAGTGCCTGTGTACGCAGTATCTATGAATGACGTGTTAGGGTATCAATTTACATTACATTTTGACCCCAATGCGCTGGTATTATCTGAGATTTTGCCAGAAGCATTAAAAGTAACTGAAAATAATTTTGGACTTCATAATGCCGAAAAAGGAATCATTTCTACCAGTTGGAATAGTACTGAACCAGTAAATATTAATCCTGCTCATCCATTATTTGTTTTTAAATTTCGAGTCAAATCAAACAAAGTTATTTCCGCACCTTTGCAAATAAGTTCTGATGTGACAAAGGCAGAAGCTTATGATACGTCATATAAGGGCATGAATGTAAAGATTTCAAATAGAAGTCAGCCTGATGGTTTCGCTGCGTTTGAATTGCGACAAAATGTTCCTAATCCATTCATTGATAATACTTTGATTACATTTGTGCTACCCGAATCAGCACCTGCAAAAATTACGATCAGTGATGTTGCCGGTAAAATAGTCCGGATTATATCTGGTGATTATGCAAAAGGTGAAAACACTATTGTCATAAACAAGCAGGAGTTGTCGGCTAGTGGTGTGCTTATGTACAAAATAGAAAGTGGAAGGTACACAGATACCAAAAAGATGATTATCATCGAATAAAAGAATTGTGTTTAGATTGAAATAGATTTTTATAAGCTGCTGTGAATCATATATTTGCAGCAGCTTTTTTTAACGCAAAACTTTTATAACAATGTGCAATTGTACCATGATTCCACCAGTTTTTTTTCAGTAAATGGTTCATGAATATGGCTAAATTCATTGGTCTGTGGGTCATAGATATAGTCTTTTTGCCAATCTTTATGGCATTGACAAAGTTGGTCAAGGGCTTCAAGAATCAAATCCACTTCTTCATCTGTGGTGGTAGGGTGGACTGACATTCTTATCCATCCTGGTTTATTGGCCAAAAATCCTTTGGATATTTCATCAGTTAGCCTTCTCGATTTTTCGTGTGACACTTCAAGAAGGTAATGCCCATAAGTGCCGGCACAAGAGCATCCTCCACGCATTTGTATTCCAAATCTATCGTTAAGCATTTTTACTGCCAGATTAAAGTGAAGATCATCAATATAAAAAGATATAACCCCGAGTCTGTCCTTGTGTTGATCAGCAAGTACTCTCAGATTCGGTAGGGTAGCAAATTTCTGCCAGATTTTAGACAATAAT
The DNA here is from genome assembly GCA_043748345.1 of Saprospiraceae bacterium. Lineage (GTDB taxonomy): Bacteria > Bacteroidota > Bacteroidia > Chitinophagales > Saprospiraceae > OLB9. Next base: position 7,926 of record JAYTNJ010000013.1, on the reverse strand, counting down.
TCGTGTTCTCTTTGTAAAATGTTTTTTACTCCCATTTTATCTTTCAGTTGAATACAAAGTGCGACTTTGATAGTCTGCAGAAATGCTGGAGTGCCCCCGTCTTCCCTGGCCTCAATTTCATCATGATATTTGTGCTCTCCCCACGGATTGGTCCAGTCTACTGTGCCACCGCCTGGATTGTCAGGTATTCGATTTGAGTATAGTTTTTGATTAAAAATGACAATACCACTGCTACCAGGTCCACCTAAAAATTTATGTGGGGAAAAATAAATAGCATCCAGATATTCATCCTTTTCTTTGGGGTGCATGTCTATATCAATATAAGGCGCAGAGCAAGCAAAATCAACAAAGCAATAACCTCCTGCATGATGTATCATGCCCGCCATTTTGTGATATGGTGTAAATATTCCAGTTACATTTGAACATGAAGTAAGAGCAGCAATTTTTAATTTACGGTTTTTATATTTATCCAGCAAAACAGCAAAACTATTTAAATCGATCAACCCGTCCGGCGTTGCGCCGATGACAATTACCTCTCCGATCGTTTCAATCCATGAAGTTTGGTTGGAGTGATGCTCCATGTGTGTAACAAAAATGACAGGCCTTTCTTCTTGCGCAAATTTTATTTTGTCCTGAAATTTTTCATGTAGTTTTATACCGACGATCCTTTGTAATTTATTAACTACTCCAGTCATACCTGAGTTTGATGAAATCAAAATATCTCCTTCAATAGCATTTACATGCTTTTTAATAATTTGTTTTGCTTTTTTATAAGCCAACGTCATGGATGAACCTGTTACATTGGTCTCTGTGTGGGTATTTGCTACGTAAGGTGAAATTTTTTCGGATAGTACATCTTCTATTGGTTTATACATTCTTCCACTTGCTGTCCAGTCAGCATACACTATTTTTTTTTGACCAAAAGGAGATTCAAACTCTGTATCATGTCCTATGATATTGCGACGATAAGGAGCAAAATATTCCTGAAGGTTTGCAGTCTTACTAGCTGTCATATTACTGCTTTTACTTTTTGTATCAATACTTCTGCCGATGTCCTATCCCTGGCTTCAGCATAAATCCTTACTATTGGTTCAGTATTTGATTTTCTCATATGGACCCACCCTTCTGCAAAATCTATTTTTAAACCATCCGTTTCATTCAACTTTTCATGTTTAAAGGTAGTTTTTATTTTATCAAAAATATTTTCAAGGTCAAGATTAGGGGTTAAATCCAGTTTATCCTTGATGATATCATAGGAAGGGTAGGTACCTTTAAGCTGGGTCATACTCAATTTTTTTTCTGCTAGCAAAGAAAGAAATATCGCAATCCCAACCAGTGCGTCTCTACCATAATGGAGGTGAGGCACTATGATACCACCGTTTCCTTCTCCGCCAATGATAGATTTTGTACGCTTCATCTCATTGACTACATTTACTTCGCCGACTGCCGATGCACTATAACTCCCGCCATGTTTTATGGTAACATCTGATAGTGCTCGGGTTGATGACAGATTTGATACCGCATTTCCTTTTTCTCTGCTGAGAATGTAATCAGCTACAGCTACTAATGTGTATTCTTCACCAAACATACTACCATCTTCACATACAAATGCCAATCTGTCTACATCAGGATCAACAGAAATACCAAGGTGTGCTTTATTTTGTTTTACAGTGTGAGACAAAACTTCAAGATGTTTGGGAAGGGGTTCAGGATTGTGGGCAAAATGTCCATAATTACCGTCATTGATTAAGGTATAATCTACACCTAACTCGTCCAGAAGAGGCGGAATTGCTATTGAACCTGTAGAATTTATACAATCAACAATTACATAAAACTTAGCTTCGCGGATAGCATGAATGTTGATGTGTTTGTATTGTAGAATTGCTCCAATATGATATTTAATGGCATTTTCATTAAGAGAATATAGGCCTAATTGATCAACATTCGAAAATTCAAGATGACCATTTTTTATTATGTCAATAATTTCTTCGCCATCTTCGGCTGATATAAACTCACCATCACCATTTAAAAATTTAAGAGCATTCCATTCTTTTGGGTTATGGCTTGCAGTAAAAATAATTCCTGCCCCTGCTTTTAACTTTGGTACCATCATTTCTACTGTCGGTGTGGTGGACAGACCAATATCCACTACATCTATCCCCAGAGATAGAAGGGTATTTACTGCAAGATTACTGACAATACTTCCACTGATTCGTCCATCCCTGCCGACCACTACTTTAAGGTTGCCATTTTTTCTTTTGAGCCAAATGCCTAAGCCCGCGATACACTCTACAATATCAACTGGCGTAAGGTTTGTCCCGGGTGTGCCTCCTATTGTGCCACGGATACCGGAAATAGATTTGATTAAAGTCACTGTATAAATGGTTATTAAACTGTGACAAAGGTAAACAAATATTACTTTTTATTAATTATCTTATAAAAAGTAAGTGTTTACCGATATTTCAACAGGATATAATAGAAATAAATATTCCAATCAGAATTTTGTTTCTAATATATAAGGTAACATTGCTCTCCATGTAGGCCAGTCATGTTTAAAATCATAACCCCACACATCCAGATTATGCTGTATATTCCGGTGATGGAGAAGGCCAGAAAAATGTCTTGATCCGTTAGGGTCTTCATAATCTCCCGATCCGGTCATAATATGGATATGCTTTGAACTTCTGATAGAATTCAAATGATTTTCATCCTGTAGATCTTTCAGGTAATGCATCGGGCTATTCCAATAACAATCATCATCCCAGTAACTCTTTGTATAATACCCAAGGTCATATAAACCTGACATCGAAATACAACCTCGAATTGCCCAAGGATTCTTAAAGAATAGATTGGCTGCATGCAAAGCACCAAAGGAGGAGCCGCAAGTATAAATCGGAGTATCAAAAGATGTTCTTCCTTTGATAAATGGCACTACTTCATTATAGATATAATTATTGAACTGATTATGTCTTGTTACTTTTGTCTTGCCATCAATTTTGTTATTCAGCCAGCTTTCACTATTGATCGAGTTGATAGAATATACCTTGACTTTGCCACTATCAATATATTTTGCAATAGCATCTATCAATAAAAATCGTTCATATTCCAAATAATCTGCCGCCGCGGTTGGTAAAAGTAATATTACTGGTCCAAAATGGCCATATTCGACAATTTCCATATTCCTATTTAATGTAGGGCTATACCAGGATTTTATCTCTCTGTGCATCTTTTCTAATTTTAGCGCAAGAAAAGAAATAATAACTGAATCAAAAACATGATTGAACAATTATTTAGTTTAAACTGGAAATTTATATGATGAGACTACTGAGTTTCTATGTATATTTGTGATAATTAGGCAACTTTCTATTGCTGACTAGTAGTTTTCATTCAATAATACCAAATATAACAATGAGAATTGAAGCCTTTTTTGTTTGTAAAATAATTTAATTTTGAGAAAGAATTTCTTAAATATTATTTCCTTGGCTATATTAGCAATGTCTTTAAGCTGTAGTAAATCAGATGAAGGAAAAGGCATAAATAGTTATTTGATTTTTGGACATTCCTATGGTGAATGTAGAGGTGATTTATGTATCGAGATATTTAAACTTACTAACAGTCAGCTTTTTGAAGATGTAAATGATAATTTTTTTACGGGCAATGTCAAATACGAATTGTTGTCAGATGAAAAATATAAAATAGCTTTTGATCTTTTTAATTCCTACCCTAAAGAACTTGAGAATGAAACTAATAAGTCGTTCGGATGTCCCGATTGCAGAGATCAGGGTGCTATTATATTACAATACTTTAATGGTAAGGATGCTTTGCAACGATTTGTCATCGATCAGGATAAAAATGAGATACCTGTCTACCTCCATCAGTATGTGGATAGTATCAATGATAAGATAAGGTTATTAAACCGATAGAATGTAACTATTTTGTTTTAATAAAGTTATCTGAATGGTTTTCAAAAGACGATTACTATAAAATTAAAGAGCCGGTAATAAAGGAAAAGAAGCCAGCGTCCAAAAATAAAATATAGCAGAGTTACATTAGTTTAGTTTAACGTGAATTGGTTGTTTTTATAAATTTTGAATTTTTGAATCCAATTATTGTATAAGAATTATCAATGTCAAAATACCTATCATAAAACACAATGGAGAATAATACTTTGTATCTTTCAATCCGAACTTTGTATGTTTTACCTTTTTGAAAAAACCGACAAAACGGAAATCTCCAATAGACCTTACAATAAAAATACTGGCGATGATCCAAAGGCCATAATTGTCAAGCCAAGAGGGAAGAAGTATTGTTATCATACCACATTCAATAAGATAAAGAAGTCCACTACAAAATAATCCTATAGCCACAATAAAAGTGGGAATCTTACCTGGCATAATAGAAGGTATTTCATCATCTTTGGTAGGAAAAACAGCATCACTATCCCATCGTCCACCGAAGCCCCAATAGATGTGAATGCATGAAAGAGACAGGAAGGTGAAGAACAAGATAATTGAGATTATTGTAAGCATTCTTTTGTGTTTAAAATTTTACTTCGCAACATACCCCATTTGCTCATCCTCATCGATAAATTCTAGTTCGGCGTCTTTCTCCCAGATTTCCATCTCGCAAGGTTTGCAATTGAATTTGAGCTTGTACTCGTTTTCACCATGCTTGAGTGTGAGTGGTTCTGCAAGTTTGGTACCCATGGTTGCACGTTGGAATCTGGCACATTTACCTAGTTCGTATTTGACACAGTATTTCGTGACCATTACACGCGATTTGCCGGGATCCCATTGGAGCTCAAACGCTTTTTCTATCTCAGTGACTCCGTGACGTTTATAGAAATTTTTGGCCAGTTCATTAGATACATTATACGTGAAATCAAGTTTTTCGACAGGATATGGATGATAGGTTTTTGTGATTTGATATTCTTCCCGAAGGTATTTTTCGATTCGGATTTCTACTAAATTTTCCAGCACTTCCCGTCTGATTTCATTGACCTTGGAGATGGGCAGAAACCAATTGTCCGTAAATTCGACATGTATATTATCTACCAGGAATATGGTATTTCCTGTTTTACTAAGATTCTTTTTTATATTCGGGATGACAGATTCTTCACTATTGGCGCGCACCTTTTCTGAAACTAATGTCACTTCACTTTTATAACCATCTTCATCGGTTGCAAGCAAGTGGAAGCCATCAGATGTTTCAGTAAACATAAGACTAACACCGATTTTGCGGATGGAACTTTTTTCCTGCTCTACCATTTTGATAAACTCAGCATCCGAATTTCTAAATATATCAGTACCAACAGCTATCTGCTTAGGAGAATTGAGCACAACGACATCATTGACGATAATATTGATTTGCGCACCATCGGCTTCTCCATTTGCATTGACAAAGTAGAGTCCATCCGCATTGTTGAGTAATTCTGAATTTTCTATAACAAAACCATTGGCTTTGGTTTCAAGAATCTTTCCGATAAACTGTCCTTGTGACTTCGGTGTATCCCAGCTGCCGATTTTTTCCTTTCGCTTATTGACAAAATAGTCGGTATATCCTCGATTAAAACTACGGTCCATCTTAGGTTCGAAGTTGTAGAATGTTCTTCCTGAAGATGCTTTTTGAAATTTGTCCGCATTATCTGCTAAAAATCCATCCAATCTCTGACGCAGATACGATGTATTATTCTTAACATAAACTATGTCTTTTAGCCGTCCTTCTATTTTAAAAGATGAAATACCAGCTTCTATGAGATTTGGCAGTTGATCACTTAGGTCGAGATCCTTGATGGACAATAGGTGGCTGCTTTGGATAAGTGTAGTTCCAGTACCATCAATGAGTTCGTAAGGTAAGCGGCAGTTTTGAGCACATGAACCACGATTGGCACTTCGCTCACCATTGGCGATGCTCATGTAGCAATTGCCACTAAAAGAAACACAAAGTGCTCCCGATACAAAAAACTCCAGCTCCACATCAGTGGCTTCGTGGATTTCTTTTACCTGATCGAGATTCAATTCTCTGGCTAGGACAACCCGTTTTATGCCAGCATCGTGAAGAAACTTGACGTGCTTGGGATCGCGATTATTGGCTTGTGTACTGGCATGGAGAACGATCGGCGGTAGTTTCATTTCTAAGATTGCCATGTCCTGGATGATCAATGCATCTACTCCAATATCATACAATTGATAGATTAGTTTGCGGCATAGTTCCAGCTCATTGTCATAGAGAATGGTATTGATAACCACAAAAACCTGTGCCTTAAACAAATGTGCATATTTCACCATCTGGGCAATATCTTCAAGAGAATTGGTTGCATTGGTACGTGCGCCAAACATAGGCACACCAATATAAACAGCGTCAGCACCGGCATTAATTGCGGCGATACCTTGTACCAGATTTTTAGCCGGAGCTAGTATCTCGATTTTTTGTTTCGTCATTGAAAAGTGAATATCTATTTATTTTTATTTGACGCCGCAAAGGTACGGATTCTTTGGGATATGAGTAATTATTGAAACGTTGTCGAAGATTAAAATTTTATGAATTTATCTTTCACTTTTACTGCAAACTCTTAAATATCTTTTCTTCAAAAGCTTTAGTTTCATTTCTGATTTGTTGATGATTACCTGGTGTGGCATTGGATCTTAAACTACTCCCGGCAAGCACATTCATGATGTTCGGTGATATATTGAATGTTGGTTTTACAAAGTTGCTCCAGGACAGACAAATTAATGTCGGATAATTTTTTGACATACATACATGCTTTCGCCATTTTGAATTTGCCTAAGCCATGCAATAAATGCCTGTTCTCTGGTGTGAGTGAAAATACATAGAGTGAAAATTCTGCTTTCCGAGGTGAAAACCCTATTAAAGGCGCATCTCCTTCATGTCCACTGGAGTATTTGTAATGATTACTGCCAAATCCAATGATGCTTACTCCCCACATTTTGGGTTCATATCCTGACCATGATTTCATTAACTCAATGAGCTGAAAGCTATCTTCTATCTTTTGTGCATTGTCCACAAAAGAGTGGATGAATTCATTGACATCCTTTTCTGTTTCGGTGGTTTTATTTGTTTTTGCCATTTTGTTTTTGCCATTTTGTTTAGGTCAGATTAGTGTGTTGAAAATGACAGCGTTAGCGTATTGTATTTTAGTATTCACTTTTGTTCTAAAGCTTTAATTTCATCATGATATCAGTTTGTTCGTCATTGCCCAATTTGAAAATATGTTTATTAAACTCAACAAAACCGTTTTTTTTATAAAAGTTTATAGCTCTTGGATTTTCTTCCCAAACACCCAACCAAATGCAACCAACATTTTCATCTCTGGCTATTTCCAAGGCTTTGTCGAAAAGTAATTGTCCCACATTTTTACCTTGAAAGTCTTTTAAAACATAAATGCGTTCTATTTCAAGTGCGTTGTCGTCTTTTAATTCTTTTTGTGATGGACCAAAGTTTAATTTTAAATAGCCAATTACATTACCATCAAATGTTGCAAAGTAGAATGCAACATACCTGTCATTCAGTTCGGTAGTCAGTTTTTCAATGGAAAATCCTTCTTGCAGGTACTGTATCATATTCTCCTCTGTGTTTTGTGATGAAAATGATTCGTAAAATGTTTGTCTGCCAATTTTTTGTAATTGTTCAACGTCGATTTGTGACACTTTTTTTATGGTAATGGATGACATTCTGTGATTTATAGTTTAATGAAAAAAGGTAACTATTCAGCTCAAAAGTATAACATTTTAAAAAAAAGTAAAAGTTATTCACAAAAATAGATTCGAGTGCTTCAAAAAGTAAAAGATATTCACAAAAGAGTCTCTTTTTGGGATGATTTTGTGGATAATATTATTACTATTATTGATGTATAAACAAATGATATCATGATCTTTGTGTCATGAATTCTGAACAAGAAATGATCAT
>JAYTNJ010000012.1:0-13243 GCA_043748345.1 Saprospiraceae bacterium | reverse complement strand
AATCCTGATTTTTGATTTTGATACGCGGTGCCCCAAGAAATTTCCGCCGGTGATGGTTTGCCCGTCTCACTGTGTATGACGGTAATATTGACCAGTATTGACCCGCTTAACTTGGGTCTGATTAGTTTTGCTCGGTATATATCACTGGAGCCTGCCCTTTTTGATGTAAAAAATATAGTATTATTATCCTTCATCACATGAGGGTGTGAATCATTAAATGGGCTGTTCAAAGGTGGATTTAGTTTTTCAGGTTTACTCCAAGATGTAAAAGAGATATCTTTTCTTTCTGAAAAGTAAATATCAGTTCCCCCATATCCCCCGGGCCTGTCAGATGAAAAATATATCCTTTTCATATCGTGCGAAAGCATAGGGGTAGACTCGCGATATTCAGAATTGATCTCATTGCCCAGACTGATGGGCGCAGTATAACGGTTATCTCCCGAGCGGAAAGAAAGGTAAAGATCCATACCATTGCCGCTTCCGTCATCCATGGCCAATATCATTATACTTGAGTCCAGGCTTGCCGTCAGGTTTACTTCAGAAGATATCTGATTGAACCCGGATATAAATAAGGATGTGGGGAAGGAAAATTTTTCGCCATCAAAATCCGTCATCGAAAAACCCTTTTCTATCCCACCTTCCGGAGGAAACTGATTTATGATCAGAAAACTGTTCGATTTTCCATAGTTGGCGCAAATGCTATTAGGTAGAACATCATTGATAGGGTATCCCGGATGAAAAATCCCATAAGGCTCTCCGTCCTTAATACGTGAATACCAAATATCCTGGTTAAAACTGGATGACAGTGGTTCTCCTACATATTCTGATGCTATCTGAGAGAATACCAGTTTAATCTGCTCTTCATATTCTTTTGTAGTATATGAGTTATAAACATTGATTCCATCGATGATTAATGTTTTTTCGCAGGATGGGTCGGCATTTCTGGTAAAAAAAAGTATATCCTCAGAGTATGTTACTATCGGACATATTTCGTCAAGATGGTCAGTGTTGACCGGGTATGCAAGTCTTACCACACTGTGTTGTGCAGTACAAAAATAAGCGCATAAAATTATAGACAATATAATAATCCTTGAAATCAAATATCCTGATTTTAATATTTTAGAGCCTAACATCAAATAGTCACACAAATATATAAAACAATTTTATTATATATGTTAAAGATTTTAAAATATATAACTTAAACTTCATTCTTTTCGTTTCCACAGTATTCAACGAGCAAAAAATGAACCGATTTTTAATATGTTTTTCTATATTTCTTTCAAGTTATTCGATGCAGGCGCAGATCATTCCTGAGCAAGGCGGAGTGGAAACTAAAATAAGTATAGAAGGTAAGATTTATCCTGCTCTTATCACTGAAAACGGAGACACACTCATCCTGGTGGACCTTGATAATGTGAGTATTACAGCACTACGCACCTTTGCAAATGATGAAGAGTACAGAAAATATCAACGTTTCAGAAACTATGCTGCCAAAGTGTATCCTTACGCCAAGGAAGCTATTAGAATATTCAGAGAGCTGGAGTATGCTTCTGCCCAAATGAGTAAAAAAGAAAAGAAGAAAAAAATTGCTGAGCTGGAAGAGCAACTCACTAAAGAATTTGAGGAACCATTAAAAAATCTGACAAAACTGCAGGGAAAAATCATGATCAAAATGATAGAAAAGGAAACTGGTCAGCCTATTTACACCATGATTAAAGACTTAAAAGGAGGTTTTAAAGCTTTCTATTGGAATATGTTTTCAAAATTGTACAGCTATGATCTCAAGGAAGGATATAATAAAGGGGACTATCCGATACTGGATGCAGTACTTCAGGATTTTGACGTATCTTACCGCATCGAAAATGAAACCAGTTTGAAATATGTCAAACTCAACAAAAATGCAAAATAAAAGCATAAAAGCTGGTTGGGAAAGCCCATCAAATATAGCACTTGTAAAATATTGGGGCAAATTTGGAAATCAACTTCCCCGCAATCCTTCAGTTAGTTTTACCCTAAGTACAGCAGTCACACGTACATTTGTGACCTGGACTGAGCATGACAATAATGATAAAACTGAAGTCTCATTCCTGTTTGAAGGTAAACAAAATCCTGCATTTCAGTCGAGAATAGAAAAATTTCTCGACAAGATTATAGATATTCATTTTCCACATCTTGTGAATGGACATTTCTATATTGAAACCAGCAATTCCTTTCCCCACAGCAGTGGAATTGCATCTTCTGCTTCAGCCATGTCTGCATTGGCATTATGCCTCTGTGATTTAGAAAATGTTCTTTCTGGCAATTCTGTTTATACTGAGAGGTTCTATAGAAAATCTTCCGTCATTGCCAGATTAGGGAGTGGCAGTGCGTGCAGATCAGTTTATCCATTGATGGCAGTTTGGGGCTCTGATCCTACCTTATCAGAATCATCTGAAGAGTGGGCAACAGATATTGGAGCTGAAATTCATCCTGTTTTTCACACCTTTCACGATGACATACTGATCATAAGCCCTAATGAAAAAAGTGTATCATCTACCGCAGGACATCAGCTAATGGAAAATAATCCTTACGCTCCGGCCAGATATAGTCAGGCTCGCTTAAGACTATCAGCACTCCTTACTGCACTGAGAGAAGGAGACCTGGATACATTCGGCAAGATCACAGAAGATGAAGCTCTGACTCTGCACGCATTGATGATGTGTTCTGATCCGGCATATATACTCATGGAAGAAGGATCTCTGGCGGTAATTAAAAAAATTCAGAAATTCAGAATAGAAACCGGAGTTCCGATCTGGTTCACACTGGATGCAGGACCCAATGTCCATATACTATATCCAAGTGAAGCTGAGCAAAAAGTTAGTAATTTTATTATAAATGAACTTAAACCTTACTGCCACGAAGGACGAATCATCAGGGACAAAGTAGGTACAGGACCAAAAAAGATTTGTTGATCAGGGTTTTAAGATCACAATACTTTCACAAGAGACTAAACTTATTGCATCATGAAGAGCTTGCTGTGCCAAAGTCTGTAATATAACCAAGCCTAAGAAGTCTACATCCATTTTTTCTGATACTACATTGCTGATTTTCCTTAAACCCACCGTTTTTTAATTTGTGAGAAGCCTGGACTCCCGACTATATTTTAACGAAACTCTTCATCAAAATCTGAAGGTTTTTTAGGCTTACCGTCTTCGGCGCCTTCCGGTATTCCGGTTTCATATTTGCTGCAGTCAATTTCTATCAACTCCTCTTCCGGCCTCATGAACACTGAATTTTTGCCGAAACCCAGTAAATTATCATTTTCGATTTTTGCCAGCAATTTTTCAAAATAAGGCCGAGCCATCACAGCGCCCTGACCATCCGAAAGCGTATTAAATCTTATGAATTCCTGGTCGCCTCCTACCCAGGTGGATATCACTATCTCTGGTGTAAATCCGACAAACCACCCATCTTTATAATCATTGGTAGTTCCGGTTTTACCTGCCACCTGACTTTTGAATTTTGACTGGATGATACTGGCAACATATCTCAGCATATCCACAATGACAAAATTATACGCCGGATTGATCGCTTTTTTTTGCTCAGGAACCGATGTATAAACAACCCGTCCATTTTTATCTTCGATACGCGTGACAAAAATGGGTTTAGTGACTACGCCCTCATTAGCATAGGCTGTATAAGCGCAAGCCATGTCCATAGCTGATAATTCAGGTGTGCCCAGACAAATAGAAGGAAAATCGGGTATTTTATTTTTATCAATCCCCAAATTGCCTACCAGATTCTTTACACTCTGTACATTACCTATCTCCTTCATCAGAAATACAGAGACTGTGTTTTTTGAATCCTTGAGCGCCTGTCTGAGTGTAAAAGTCTGTCCGCTATATTTATTATCAGAATTGGAAGGACACCACGTGTTTGCCAGGTTGAAATTGGGGTCATTAGCTTGAATACATTGACGGACATCCTGCACCTTATAGCAAGGAGACATAGCATTTTCAATAATAGCTGTAGAATATATAAATGGTTTGAAAGTAGAACCTACCTGCCTGTTGGAGTTGACATGATCATATTGAAAATACTTGTGCCCGATACCGCCCACCCATGAGAGAATATTTCCTGTTTTGGGATCTACGGAAACGGAACCAATCTGCATGTGCTGAAGATGATATTTTATAGAATCCAACGGAGTCATTTCGACGATTTTTTCACCGATGTCATTATATGCAAATACCTTCATTTTAGTTTTGGTATTGAATGAGGTATTTACAGTTTTCTGCATCTTATTCCACTGTGATTTTAATGGAGTCCAGTACTCACTTTCGAGTACCGTATTATACATATCAAAATCTTCTTCCGTGATACCTTTTGTTTTAAGGAGTTTCTGAAGATGTCCTTTGGATTTATCTTCTTCAAATAATCTGAATATATCAGTATCAGATAATGTGACGCCATTAAGACCTGTAGTTATATCGCTGAAAACTTTAGTCAGATAGGTTGCTTTAATAAGTTTATATCTGTCCGAATCTTTCATCATTTGGATCAAAACTTTCTTCCGACCGTCAATTTTCTCTTTGTCAGCTTTGTAAGTCATAAAATCTTTGCCCTTCCATCTGTCATAATATTTGGCTTGCAACTGTGACATGTGGTCTTTCATGGCTTGCTCTGCATACTTCTGTATTCTGGTATCTATCGTCGTATATATCTTTAATCCATCGGTATAAGGATTATATTTACTGCCGTCAGGTTTGCGATATTTGTCATTTTCTAGAAGATTTTTAAGCCATTTGGTGAGCTCAGCTCTGAAATACGGTGCCATTCCATCATAGTTTGCTTCTCTTCTGAAATTATCCAGATTGATAGGTTTTACCCTTTTATTGAGATATTCTTCTTCTGAAAGAACGCCGTTTTTTACCATTTGCTTCATGACTACAGACCTCCTGTTGTGGCAATTTTGAGGATTGATCCTTGGATTGTATAATCTTGGATTCTTTAGCATAGCGATAAGAACAGCAGCTTCTTCTATGGAGATATTTTTTTGATCTTTGCCAAAATAAGTCTTCGCAGCGGCGCCGATGCCCACAGCATCAAATAGAAAGTCACTCTTATTGAGATACATTGCCAGGATTTCTTCTTTGGTATATCTCTTTTCAAACTCGATTGCTATCACCCACTCCTTGAGTTTTTGCCATATTCTTTTGTGAAATGTTGATGATCTCTGCGTAAAAAACAATTTGGCGAGTTGCTGTGTAATCGTGCTTGCTCCTCCCTTTTTGCCAAGATAAAATACTGCTCTGAAAGTGCCTCTAATATCTATTCCCACATGATTATAAAATCTCACATCCTCAGTTGCAATAAGTGCCTTGATGATTTTTGGGTTAATATCTTTAAAATCCAACCATTCCCGGTTAAACTTAAATATTTTGCCAAAAACCTGATTATCTGATGATATGAACTGTGATGCTATCTCATATTTTGGATTTTCAAGTTCTTCTGTATCCGGCAGTAAGGCTTTGGAAATGTAAAAGAAAAGTAAACTTATAATACTGATACCAGAGATCAACAGATAAATCATCCATTTGAAATATCGATTGCCTGTGAAATTAAGTACTGCTCCTGACTGTTGTTTTGACATTTGATAAAAGAAGGAAATGAGATTGAACTGAATGCAAAGATATTAAAATAATTTGATATAAATGGCTGTTGGAGTTCTTCAAAAAGCCTTTAGATCCTTTAAAAATATTGAGGATGGTTACAAAATTGCACCTGTATGTTATGAACTAATCATTTTACCAGTAACTTTTTCAGTCATACATTTTATAAAATCATCCAAAGCAAGATCCAACAAGTCATATACCTCATCAAATTTTCCGTCATAATACGGATCGGGCACACTAACATTTCTTCCTGGCAGATGAAAATTGAGTATGAGATGAATCTTTTCTTTTTGTTGCCGGTTTAGGCTCATCTTTAATATTTCCTGATAATTTGAACTATCCATTGCAAGAATAACATCAAATTTTTCAAGATCTGAAGGTGTTATTTTCCTGGAAGTCTGTTGTGAAATATTTATGCCTCTGCTTTTTGCAGACTTCATTGCTCGTACATCAGGGGGCTCTCCATTATGCCATCCCGATGTTCCCGCAGAATCGACATACCAATCCAACTTTTTGTTCAGCACTTTTTGTTCAAGTATACCCTGTGCCATAGGCGACCTGCATATATTCCCCAGACAAACCATAAGTATTTTCATATCCTTACCTATTCTTATAGTATAAAATTCTATCATATAATATAACCATGATTGTTTAAAATATGTTTTACATCATGTTATAACCTAACGTGTTTTCAAAGCTTATTCAAACCTTAGTCGAACTTTATTTATGATTTTATTGTATTCATTCTTTCTGAAAACGCATTAAATAGTATTATTGCATTTTTAATCATTATTCTGATCACTAACAACCCCTTATGGGACTTTCATTTCATTATAAAGGAAACCTTAAGAATGCAGATTCCCTCCCTGCTTTGATAATAGAAGTAGAAGATATTTGTCATGTCCTGAACTGGAAATACGATGTCTTTAATACCAAGTATCCTCGAAATGCGTTTATCAGCCCTATCAATAATGAAGATTTTGGTATTATTTTCACACCACCTTCCTGTGATGTGGTCAGTCTTGCATTTGATGGTGAAGGGAAAATTTACCTTCCCTGGATGAAAGATATACTCAAAAAAAACAAGGATGGCGAAATTAAAGTCATCACCATCCAGCTCAACCTGGATGAAAAAGGGTCTGAACCTGTAATTTCTGAAAGCAACGATGATTTTGATACTGGCAAGCTAATGTATCAGGTACATGTAAAAACACAGTTTGCCGGGTCAGAAATTCACGTAAAAGTCCTGGAATTATTGAGGTATCTGAGTGCAAAGTATTTGGAAAATTTTGAGCTTATCGACGAGAGCAATTATTATGAGTCGGGTAATATTGCTGTTTTGGATGATAAAATGAATTCCATCAGCGAATTTTTAGAAAAATTTCAGGATATGTTGGGTCATGAAAAAATAAATTCTCCTAAGGATTTTATGAAGCTTATCAAAAAACTCAGCCGTGAAATCAAAAATCAGAACGATAATAATAAAGAAGAGTCATAGGAATAAATGCACTTAATGTTATCTTTTCACCATTAATTCTACTCTTCTTTTACTCGCAGCCTCTATGTTGTAAATGGCGTTTTTTGCATCGGTAACACCTTCTGAGCCCACCGGAATTTCATCAATAATCAACTTGCCACTGGCCCGATAGTTACTCAAAAGCCCATTTCTGTATAATGAGATTTCACCCGAGATAACATCAATCCTGCGCTGGCAAAGGAATTTATTATACTCGATATCTCCTACTGATGAAGCATATCCCTTGATGTAAATTTCCAGCGTTTCGCCTCTTTCTAGTATGAACAGGATTTTTGAAAGAAATAGATCAAGTCTGATTTTCCAGTCTCTGATTTTATCATTAAAAAATTGATCCACTACAACTTTTCCTTTATCACCTTCTTGCAATTCGTTTACCGCCCGTTTTCTATATTTTTCTTTTTTGAGTAAATACAGTTTTGTCAAATCACTAAATTCGGTTTTTGCAGGAGTTTCAAAAATATTTCCCTTCGGACTATCATGATCAAAATAAAACGCAACTGGCATATTATCGAGCGACTCAGACTTAATAGTTTCATATTCCTGAACAGATACAGGCTTTAGATGAATCTTTTTATCTAGAATCTTAGTTTTTTCAGTTGTAGTAATATGCTCAGTGAATGTTTGATACCCTTTTGCTGCAACCACTATCTGATATTCTTTATCCGGCAGCAATCCGAATAAAAAATCATTACCGGATTCGTTGGATTTTATAATTTCGTTGATGGCCAAAATCTGTTGAGAGCTGATATCTGACATATCATTTACGGATACCGTACTACCTAAAAGTTCACTATTGTCCGGCCATATTAATATGAGTAGTTTTAACCTGACAGCAGCTTCTTCTAGATTTATCTTCCTGAACAAGTCATCCACAACGCCGACTGTAGATATCGTTTCTATTTGACTTTTATATCCGTCAGCAGATACAGATATCCTATAATTCCTATCTGCGTCCAAATGAAATGATACAGTTTCTGTGTCAGTTATTTTGCATGCTACTTCTGTACCGTCGTCACTATTGAGAATGCATATCTTAACCCCTGTAGTGGATAAATCCCTAGATTTATTTTCAATTGTAATATGAATCAGAAAACGAAGTGAATGATTCTGGCAACATAGTTTTTCAAATCCCGGAGTAATCGGGATGAGAAATTTCAAGACTAATAGCAGACAACCATTCATCCTGTAAGATTAAAAAAAATAAGGAATTTAAAATCAAAACACTATTTCCAAATCATATTATCCTATCAATGAACAATATGACATACCTCAATAAATGTCTCAAAGTCAGGCTTATCAGCTACTGAATTATGAATAAAACTCTCTACAATACCTCCATGTCTGATCAAAAATATACCAGGCATCTGCAATCCGTCGCCAATGCGTTTATTATCAGGCAACATTTGTTTTGTAGCAGCTATTTCAAATCCTCTAATCCATATTTTAAGTCCGAAAAGTTGGCTGAAAGATCCTTTGATAAGGCCAAATGCAGCGTAATATTTACAATCGGGGTCAGATACATGCTCTATATTTTTAAGCCCGAATTTTTTAAAATACCCTTCCGCAGTATCATAATCTGACATGTGAACCAGGACAACTCTTATACCTTCAGACTTTAATTTTTCTTCCTTTTTAGAAATATCATACATGGATTCTTTGCAGAATACACATCCAAAGTGTCTCAAAAAAACAACTAAAACAGGACTTTGGTCAGAAAGATCATTTAAACTGTTGCCTTTGTTTGTTGTAATAATTGACAGGGTCTGTCTGTTTACCATAATATAAAAGGTACCATTTAAGAGTTACTAACCAAAGTCTTGTCCTTTTGTTTATAACTTTTTACATTTTATCAAACACCTCCATTACTTCCCTGACCGATTTAGCCGAATCATGAAGCAGTTGCATCTCAGCTTTGTTTAGCTTAAGTTCGATGATGCGTTCGATACCGTTTCTACCCAATTTTACAGGAACGCCAACAAAAATATCATTCAGACCATACTGACCGTTCAATTGAGCACACACAGGAAATACCCTGTTTTCGTTTTTGACGATAGACTCTACCATTTGGGCTGCCGCTGCTCCAGGTGCATACCAAGCTGATGTACCCATCAGTTTTACCAGCTCTCCACCGCCAGCCTTGGTTCTTTCTACGATGGCATCGAGCACTTTTGGTTTTACCAGCTCTGTGACAGGTATGCCACTCACAGTCGTATATCGCGGAAGTGGTACCATAGTATCTCCATGACCGCCCATCAGAATTGCCTGTATGTCTTTAGGAGAAACGTTTAATTCTGTAGCCAGAAAAGCACGGTATCGGGCAGTATCCAGAATTCCCGCCATACCGAATACCCGTGAGCTTTTTAGCCCTGCTGCTCTAAATGCAGCATAAGTCATTACATCCAAGGGATTGGATACAACAATGATGATTGGATTTTTTGAATGTTCAAGTACAGATTTCACTACAGATGTCACAATATTTGCATTGGTTGAAATCAAATCGTCCCTACTCATACCTGGTTTGCGTGGAATACCTGCAGTAATGACTACTATATCAGAATTTTTTGTGTCTTTGTAGTCACTGGTCCCAATTAGTCTGGTACTGTAATTATCTATAGGTGCCTGTTGCCATGTATCCAACGCTTTACCTCTGGCTAGATCGCCAACGATATCTACTAGCACTATTTCATTGACTATATCTTTATGTGCAAGCACATTTGCTACTGTTGCCCCTACATTTCCCGCGCCTATTACGGTAACTTTACTCATGATAAATTAAGATTTAAATTTGATAATAATTGATATTTTGTTGAAAATTATTTTCATACGGCAAATTTACGATCCTGACAAGATAAAAGACCATGATTTTTTGATAATACTATGTTAATAATTTTTTACAAAGTATAATCCTGATAGTTTGTACTAAAAAAATACCTTCTTTTTCTTCAACAGGGTTATTGAGAGTTTTTTTAATGGTTTAACTTTGCCTTCTCATAACCATATTGTAATATCAAATATTTCATAAAGTATGCTTAAAATCGAACATATTGGTATCGCCGTTAAAGATATAGATGCCGCCGAAAAAATTTATTCAAAACTGCTCAATTCTGATCCGTATAAAAGGGAAGAAGTATCGTCTGAACATGTTCTGACATCGTTTTTTCAAATCGGGCCCAACAAGATAGAATTGCTGGTGGCGACAGAAGAGAGCAGTGCAATTTACAAATTTATTGAAAAAAAAGGAGAAGGCATACATCATGTAGCATTTGCGGTGGAGGACATACATGGCGAAATGGCAAGGCTTCGAGAGGAAGGATTTATTTTGCTTAATGAACAACCCAAACGCGGAGCAGACAACAAACTGGTGTGTTTTGTACATCCCAAAGGTACAAGCGGAGTATTGGTGGAGCTTTGCCAGAACATCTATGATCAGGATTGATGGACGTGACATGGTATGAGTATATTTTTGCTATGACAGGTAGTTTTGTAGCAGGGGCCATCAATACACTGGCAGGAAACGGGTCTGTCATCGTACTGAGTATATTGACTGATGTAGTCGGTCTTCCTGGAAATATGGCCAATGGCACCAATCGTGTTGGTATATTATTTCAGGCTATTGGAAGCAGTTCCGGATTTGCCAAAAACAAAATGATTGACTTGAATAAATCCCGAAGTATTATCATTTTAACTGTTATAGGAGCCATAATTGGGGTGTATACTGCAACTATAGTATCCAATGAACAATTCCTTTTTATATTTAAATACCTGATGGTATTGATGCTGATAGTGATCATGGTGAAACCGGAGAGATGGCTCAGAGATACAAATATTAAAAAATTATCTCTGTGGATATCTGTCCCGGCATTTATAATTCTTGGGTTTTACGGGGGATTTATACAGATGGGCATGGGGATATTCTTTCTGGCTATCACTGTATTAGTGGCCGGATACAGTATCATGGAAGCCAATGCAATAAAGACCATGGTTATTGCGATATATACTGTGATAGTATTAACTGTATTTCATCTGAAAGGTCTGGTAAACTGGGAAGTTGGTATCATCATGGCCATTGGTCAGACTTTAGGGGGCTATCTGACTGCAGCTTATGCAACAAAATGGAAGGATATCAACCTTTGGTCATACCGATTGCTGGTCATTATTATTATCTTTGCGATTTTTATCCAATTTGGAATTATTAAACTTTAAATACATATGAATCTTAAAAATCAAATTTTCATTTTAGCTATTTTAGCGGTCATCATACTGGGGTCATGCGCGGGAAGTAAAAATATCATCAGCACACAGTTTCTGAAAGACGAAGCATTAAAAAGTATTGCTGCAAATCCTGAGCATGAGGTACAAATTATTTTTACACGCGTAAATAAAAAAGAAAAGACTTTTACATCCTTTTCACATAATGCCGTTCCCAACAAATATTTCTATCCGGCCAGTACCGTTAAAATGCCTGTAGCCATACTTGCGCTTCAAAAATTAAATGAAATAAAAAAAACAGGTGTGGATATCAGCCGAAAGGATAATATGCTCACAGCAGCATTCCGACCTAATCAGACGCCTGCCTTTGTGGACACCTCCACGACCAGCAGCCAGCCTAATATAGAGAGATATATTCAGAAGATATTTGCTGTCAGTGATAATAATGCGTACAATCGTTTATACGAATTTCTTGGTCAGGACTATATCAATCAAACCCTCAAGGCAAAAGGTGTATTTACCAATTCCGTAATCAACCATCGCCTGAGCATACCTGGCCTGACTCCCGAAGATAACCGATATACCAATGATATCAAATTTTTTAAAAACAATACAACTCTATATAACAATCCCGGCACATATGCTGAAAAAGAGTGGAAACATAATGCTACTGATGCTATCAAAGGTGTCGGATATATGGATGCTAAAGATAGCCTGGTAAACCTGCCATTTGACTTTACGATGAAAAATTTCTATTCTCTTAAAGATATGGAGGGTACAGTACAGCGTATCTTATTTCCGGAGTTTTTTCCTGAAAACCAGCGATTTGATCTCACGGCAGATGATTATGAATTTCTGAAAAAGAGTATGTCAGACCTGCCTAAAGCGTATCGGTTTTATGCCAATGATACGACATATTATGACAGTTATGTCAAGTTTCTGATGTTTGGTGACAACAAAATGCCTATGCCTGAAGACATAAAAATTTATAATAAGGTCGGTAATGCCTATGGCTATCTGATCGATTGCGCTTATATAGAGAGTAAATCAAAAGACATTGGATTTTTTCTGACCACTGTCATTCATGTCAATAAAGACAAAGTCTTTAATGACGGTAAGTATGAGTACGATACAATTGGCCTCCCATTTCTTGCCAAACTCGGGAAGGTAGCGTATGAACACGAGCTAAAGAGTAAAAAATAGAATTTTTCTATAACCTAAAAAAAGATAAAAGCCCCGTCATTAATTTTACGGGGCTTTTTTGTATTTTTATTAAAAAAGTATTCTTTTAGGCCAAGAATAACGAAAAAATATTTATCATTTTCATAAAATTCATCTATATTTACATTTTAGATATCTCTATAGAAGACAAATTTAATTCTGACAAAGGATTAATTTGAAACTAAGAAAGTAAATAGATATGGCTATGTTCTTATTAAATTATGTAGCACATTAATTTGACTATACGCCTTCAATGCCTGTGGAGCACCTATTATCATTGCAGCCATTTGCGCATGTCTATTTATTGAATTCTTAATCTTTTCTAAGGCTAAAAACCAGTTTAGGTAATTTTGTAAATATTTTGTTGCAACTCCATTCCTAGGTCGTATAAAATCTCGTACCCGTTTATCCATATTATTGACATTCTGTACATGATATATTTTCTCAGTTACACGCTGATGATGGGATGCCATTATCGTTTTATGAGATATTGTTTTGTCCTTTGTATAAGCTTCGTAACTCACGTGCTTATCACTACATATGGTTTCTACGTTATCTATTTTGTTTTCTAAGACCTGTTCTACATTTTCTTTTGTTATTCTTCCTAATTTAATAACCGAAA
>JAYTNJ010000011.1:0-21983 GCA_043748345.1 Saprospiraceae bacterium | reverse complement strand
TAAATTTAATAAAGTCTTTATACCCATTTCCTGTAAGGCCCAGATTGAAAGCAATATTACGTTTTTGAAAGTCTCTCAAGCCGACATGTGGGTCAATATATTCTTTGTGGACAAGATGTGGGGTCTTTTCAGCAACCTCTTCGATATTCATTCCTCCTTCTGTAGAATATATTATCACATTTCTCTTTTTTTCTCGGTCCATAAGTATCGAGACATAATACTCTTTGCAGGCATTAAAATCTGGAGCGTAACAGTCTTCCGCAATTAGGATCTTGCGGACTAATTTGCCTTCACCTTCCATACCACCAGGAGTTTGTGGAGTTTTTAGCATCATACCAAGGATGTTTCCCGCATATTGTTTGAGATCGTCTATATTTTTTGCCAGTTTTACTCCACCGCCTTTGCCCCTTCCTCCAGCGTGAATCTGAGCTTTTACCACGCAAAACTGTGTACCAGTTTCGGCTTTTAATTGTTCGAATCCGGCTACTGCTTCTTCTACAGTATGGGCCAGTTTACCTCTCTGTATCGCAACTCCATATGAAGCCAGTAATTCTTTGCCCTGATATTCGTGTAAATTCATGTATAATATTGGTTTGGCGCAAAATTAGAGTTTTATTGTGTAAAACCAAAAAAGGTGAAACTAATAATCAGTTCATTTATGATTTTACTTTCCAAACTTGTGATATATTTTTAGTGATTGCAAAACTTTAATGACCTAAATGTTTGCCAGTTATTGATTTTATATACCTTATAACTTTATAATGATGATCGGGGTCATCCACTCTAATGATTTTTTCATTTGCATAATCAGCTTCAACAAGCCCGTCCCGAAGTCTTACAATCCTGTGAGCATGGTCAGCGATGTCTGGTTCATGGGTGACAAGTATGACTGTATTGCCAGCATTGTGAATGTGCTCAAATATACCCATAATCTCCACCGATGTTTTAGTATCAAGGTTTCCTGTCGGTTCGTCGGCCAAAATTATGGCTGGGTCATTAACCAATGCCCTTGCTATAGCCACTCTTTGTCTCTGACCACCGGATAATTCGTTGGGTTTGTGAGTCATCCTGTCACCTAGCCCGACTTTATTGAGTGCTTCCTCTGCTTTTGTGATCCTTTGAGATTTGTTGAGACCTGCGTATACTAACGGTAATGCTACATTGTCAAGGGCCGTAAGTCGGGGCAAAAGATTGAATGTCTGGAACACAAAGCCTATTTGTTTATTTCGCACTTCAGCCAGATCACTATCTGACATTAGACTTACATCTATATCATTAAGGATGTAAGTCCCCGAGGTCGGGCTATCCAAACATCCCAATATGTTCATAAGAGTCGATTTTCCTGACCCGGATGGCCCCATCAAAGCAACGTACTCATTTTTATGAATAGATAATGATATTGATTTTAGTGCATTAATTATTTCTTCTCCCATTTTATAGGATTTAGAAATATTTTCTATAGTTATCATTTTTTCAGACATACTTTCAGATCACTTTAATGCAGCATAAAAGTAACTGCAGGCTTTGAAGCGGTTTATCAATTAAATAAAGCCGTAAATATAAAACCTATTATTCCAAAATCAGGTTTTTTTTAGACGACAGCGCTTTTTAAACCGTCAAAATTTCAAAAATTGAATCTATTGCTTACTTTTGGACGTTATAATAAGTCCAATTTTATATAAAAAACCTTTGCAAAGGACGTCCTGAAATTATACGACATTACAATTTGACAGAATTATGAGCAGTATTAAACATATCGCAATTGCAGGTAACATCGGCGCTGGAAAAACAACGCTTACTGAAATGTTGGCTAAACATTATTCCTGGGAAGTTCAGTATGAAGACACAACGACAAATCCATACTTGAGTGATTTTTATGAAGATATGCAAAGATGGTCATTTAATCTGCAAATATATTTTCTGAATAGTAGGTATCAGCAGGTACTTGATATAAGAAATGGGAGTAAAACTGTGGTACAGGATAGAACTATTTATGAAGATGCGCATATATTTGCTCCCAATCTTCATGACATGCATCTAATGTCAACCAGAGATTTTTCTAATTATATTGAACTTTTCAGGTTGATGTCTTCTCAGGTAGCACCTCCTGATCTTTTAATATATATCAGGTCCGGTATACCTAAATTGGTTCATCATATTCATACGAGAGGACGTGAATATGAAGGAAATATGAGTCTCGACTATCTGAAAAAACTAAATGAGAGATATGAAAAATGGATTTCAGGTTACGATAGCGGAAATTTGCTGATCATAAATAATGATAATCTGGATTTTAAGAACAATCCTGAAGATTTTGGATCAATAATTGAAAAAGTCGAGGCCGAAATTCACGGTTTATTTAACCAATAATAAAATGTATACTGAAATACTAAAATATACGTCAGATCACCATGTGACATTAGTGGCTGTATCTAAAACGAAGCCGGCAGAAGATATAATGTTGCTTTACAGAAATGGTCAAAGAATTTTTGGAGAAAATAAAGTACAGGAGATGGTGGGCAAATATGAATTACTTCCCAAAGACATTCAATGGCATTTAATAGGACATCTTCAATCAAATAAAGTCAAATATATTGCTCCATTTATTTCTATGATACATTCGGTGGATAGTGAAGATCTTTTGAAAGTCATTCATAAAGAGGCAAAAAAGTATAAAAGAGTGATTCCCATATTGCTGCAGTTTCATATAGCTACTGAAGAAACAAAATTTGGACTTGATGTATCTGAGGCATGTCAATTACTGGATAATGTAAAAAAAAATCCTTTAGATGGCGTAAAAATATGCGGGGTCATGGGTATGGCATCATTCACTGAAGTAAAGCAACAGGTGTTAAATGAGTTCAAAACTTTGAAGAAGATATTTACCATGCTTAAAGACAGTTATTTTCCGGATGATGAAAGTTTTAGAGAAATTTCTATGGGGATGTCCGGTGACTATATGACGGCCATAGAAGAAGGCTCTACCATGGTAAGAATAGGGAGTGCTATATTTGGAAGCAGAATATAGAAGATATTAGAAACATAGTTTTTGGCTACAAGACTGCTTCTACTTTTTTTAGTTTTTCCAGCATTTTTAGTCCCTCCTGATATCCTAAGTCAAACATTTTGTGAACATTCCTTCGATCAAAGAGATTGTACTTTGATAGTTCTTTGGGTTCGATTACTATATCACAATGCTTAAATTTTAAGTACGGGGTAGCGGATGTACTGATACTAAACGCCCTTTGGAGTACTTTTAAGGATGTATTAAGTTCGCTTGCCGGTATTTCATTCAAAGGATTGACATACACTCCTATTATAGTTTTACATTTACCTATCAAAGGTTCTACCGGAAAATTATTTAGGATACCTCCATCACTATAATAAGTCTCGTTCAGCCACACAGGAGAAAAAATAAATGGAAAGGCACAAGAGGCCAGAATGGGTTTATTTAAATTTCCGGCAAAAAATGTTTCCAATTTTCCTGTCAGCATGTTAGCAGCTGAGATATATAAGGGTATTTCCAATTCATCATAACTATTTTGAGGTATGTATTCATCCAGATAAGCTGTAAATTTATCCGTATCCAACATTCCTGGTTTTTTGTAAGAATAGTGGACCAGAGAAAATAATCTCGGCTTTGTGAGTAATTTTAACATTTTTTCACAACTTATGCCGGCAGCATAACAAGCACCGATTAATGCTCCTGCGCTTACGCCTGAAACTATATCAGCTTTTATCCCCATGTCCTGCATTGCCTTAATAACTCCTATATGGGCCGCACCCCTGAATCCACCGCCTGAGAGGACTAAACCAATTTCATATTCATTATTTTCCATACGTGTTATCTATTCATTATTATACTATAACGTAATTTATATCTAAATAATTTTGAATAGCTGGTTAATTCTGATTATAAATTTTAATGGTGTATTTGCTATCCAAAATGCTTGTTTGATATCTGAATAAAATATAGTTTAAAAAGACATCAGTAAAAAGGGTAAGTTTAATATAATAGTGGATTTAAAGCATTGAATGTAATCATTTTAATTCAATTTTGATGCCGTTATCTGTATCTGAGTTACCACCTATGAAAATATAAAATTCTCCCGGTTCAATGACTTTTTCCATATTTTGATCATATATTTCTAAATCCTTCTTCATCAATGTAAAAGTTACTTTTTGAGTTTCTCCTTTTTTTATCATCAACTTTTGAAATGCTTTTAACTCTTTGACGGGTCGAGTCACAGAAGCGACCATATCACGGATGTAAAGTTGTACTACTTCTTCTCCATCATAATTACCAGTATTTGTCACATCTACACTTACAACCACAGACTCATTTATGTAAAAATTGGATTTAGTTGTCATTGGTTTAGCATATTTAAAAGTTGTGTAGCTCAATCCATATCCAAATGAGTATAATGGAGTATTCGGCATATCGAGATACTTTGTAGTGTATTTTGAATTTTGTATTAAAGGTCGGCCCGTACTTTTATGATTGTAATAGATAGGAATCTGCCCTTCATGCCTTGGAAAACTCATAGGTAATTTACCTGAAGGATTATAATCTCCATAAATAATATCTGCCAGTGCGTGACCGGTCTGTGTGCCCAGCCACCATGCTTCCAACACCGCATCTGAGTCTTGATCTATATCATTAAGTACCAATGGTCTGCCATTCATGACTATAGTAATGATCGGTTTTCCAACTGCTTTTAGTGCTCTGAGTAATTCCTCCTGTACACCCGGAATTCGAATCATCGTTTTCGAAGCCGCTTCCCCACTCATATCTTTATGTTCACCAATAGCTAATATGATGACATCAGAAATTTTGGCTTTTTCAAGTATGATATTGAATTGTGATCTGTCATTTCCTTCTATTTCACAACCTTTGATATGCTCAAAAGTATAATTATTTGCAGCTGAATGCTGACGAAGTCCCTCATACAAACTGACACAGTGCCTACCTTCTCCAGATCCTGACCATGCGCCTATGAGATTGTTTTTATCATCTGCCAAAGGACCCGTAACCAGAATTTTCATTTGTTTTTTGGGCAAAGGGAGGATGCCTGAATTCTTTAAAAGCACAACAGATCTTTTAGCTATATCTTTGCTGGCATCAAGGTGTTCTTTAGCCATAATGGTGGTAGCTTCTCTTGTTTTATCAGAAAACCGATATGGGTTTTCAAAAAGACCTAATTCCTTCTTAATTTTGAGAATACTTCGTACACTGGCATCAATCTGCTGTATTTTAATACGACCGTCAATTATTCCGGTTTTTATTTTTTCCTGAAAAGCAGCACTCTGCATATCCATATCCACACCTGCATTGACAGCCATGATACCAGCATCTGTTTCGTCTTTAGCTACACCATGCAGTACCATCTCATTGATAGAGGTATAATCTGTCACCACAAAACCATCAAATCCCCATTCTTTCCTAAGAATATCTGTCAAAAGGTACTTACTTCCCGATGCTGGGACACCATTATAATCATTAAATGATGTCATAACTGTTTTAGCACCTGCTTTAATAGCTGCTTCATATGGGGGCAAATAGGTCTCTCTGAATACTCTCTCACTGATTTCTACAGAATTGTAGTCTCTTCCGGCAATAGGTGCACCATAAGCTGCAAAATGTTTCACGCATGCCAATAACCTATCAGTTTTTGCAAAACCATCACCCTGAATCCCCTTTACCCTGGCTTCTGCTATTCGGCTTCCCAGATAAGGATCTTCTCCTGCACCTTCCATCACTCTGCCCCATCTCGGCTCTCGGCTGATATCTACCATCGGGGCAAATGTCCAATGCAATCCTGAAGCTGCAGCTTCTTTAGACATGATATAGGCTGATTTTTCTATAGCCTGCAGATCCCAACTCGCTGCTTCACCTAGCGGAATGGGAAACATCGTTTTATAGCCATGAATTACATCATAACCAAATAATAGAGGAATTTTCAAGCGAGTTTCTTCTATCGCTATCTTTTGCAATTGAGTGGTGAAATCCACAGTATGGCTATTGAATAATGCTCCGCATCTACCGGATTTTATATCGTCTTTATATCCACCCCGAATCGTTGGCCCTGTTGTTTCCCAATCAGTGGTATATAAAGTCATTTGCCCCAGCTTTTCGTCCAAAGTCATCTTTGCAATCAATTGCTCAATAAAAGGATCTGGTTTGGAAGTATTAACTATTTTTATTGCATTCTTTGGGGAACAAGCAGCCAAAAAAAACATTGTGACAATCACATTTAATTTTATTACTCTCATAGATTTATTATTTTCAACCATTAAGGAATTAAGGTGCATTAAGGATTATTATTTTGAACCATTAAGGAATTAAGGTACATTAAGGATTATTATTTTGAACCATTAAGGAATTAAGGTGCATTAAGGTTTGATTTATTATTCATTCAGTCTTGCATCCAACCTCCTGAAAACCCTGCTTTCTTCAAACCTGCGATAATATACGGGTTTTTTTTCATCACATTCCAAATCAATTCATTCTCGTGATTTTGAATTTGTAAAAGGATTGGTCCCTGATCTATACCGAGATAATCAATATCAAACCACCCATTCTGATTTTTTACATCTTTATACGTCAGATTGAAGGCATCTTTAAAACCAAATTCACCCACTATATCAGGATAATAATTATTCCACAAATGCTCCAGACAAGCTTCAGACTCCTTAGGTGTAAATACAAATGAACCACCTGCAGCTGTAGGAGCTATCGTACCATCGTCTACTATCTGAATACTTGCAGCGCCTCTTGCTCTGTAATCGAAAAACTGTCGTTCTGTACCATCGATCGTAATTTTTTTATTAACCGGCCCATCACAAGCAGTCAGTCCCCATTGATTGACTCCATATCCTTGCCATTTAAGGGGATTAGCGATACAATATGCGCGGTTGGACAATGTTGCTTTGCGAGAGTTTTCAAAATAGTCATCATCGTAAGCTACCATAAAACTATCCCTGATACCTCTGAAATCAATCCAGATGTGGCTATATTGATGGCCAAATAGCGGATCAAATTGCACGTTTTGCTGTCCAAAAAAAGTATCTCGAGGGTAGGTTTCGCACCATTTGTTCCAAGAGATATCAGATATTGGGTATGTAGGGGATCCCATTGCCATGATGAGCAACACCATAGCTTCATTATACCCAGCCCATTCGCTATCAATAAATCCCTTCTCCGGATGCCAGCCCATGCTCATTTTACCATTTGACTTCATCATCCATTGCCAGTCAACCCTACGATACAAAGCATCTGCAATTTGTCTTATTTCTTTTTCAATTGGATCAATTTCATTATCAAAATAAGTCATACAACTTAAAATTCCCGCCATCAAAAGGCCTGTATCGATAGAAGAAAGTTCTACTTGTTTATATCTCACAGCCTTATCCAAAGTTAAAAAATGGTAAAAGAAACCTTTATGTCCGCTCATTCCTATAGTTGTTGAGCCTTGTGGCAGCTGCCAAAGTACTTTTAAAGTTTTAAGTACTCTTTCTGCTCCTGCTGACCGGGTGATATATTTATTTTCAATACCTGAAAGATAGGTACTCAAACCAAAACCGGTTGCAGCAATGCTTGAAAATGTGAGGGTTGGATAGCGATCTGGTATTTGAAAATTTATGTTATTTGCCGTTTTCCAAAAATAATTGAAAGTACGCTCTTTAAGATCATTTCTTGAATATGGCCGATATTCTTTCTGCCTGGTACCGCAGGATGATAGAACTAGAACAGTCATCAATATAACTAAACTTCTAAGTTTCACTTTCACTTTCTTTAGTAGGTAAATCCTAATTTTGTTAGACCTGTTTTGATATCTTTATTTTTCATAGTTGTATTCCAGATCAAACCAGAACGATGATTTTCCATCATGATAATAATAGGCCCCTGATCAATTGCTAAAAATGAATCTGCAAACCATGGACTGGATAGGTTAAATGCATCTGTAAATCCAAATTGTTTAAAAATCTTGTCACCAAGTTTGAAATAAAAAAATCTCAGAGCTGCTTTAGATTCAGTGGGAGTAAAAGGTATGGAGGATAGCGCCGCAGTAGGGGAAATAACTCCTTTGTCGTTTGTAGGACTGTGTGCATCATAGCCATTTCTGGTATCACTGGCCGTGAGACCCCAACAGTCTTCTCCGTACTTATAAAATCCTCTGGGATTGGCTTTACAATACTCAAAATTGATACGTGAATGGTTGACTACTTGTTGATAATAATCAGCATATTTGTCTTTTAGATTTTTAGGATTAATACCTAGGAATGAGTAATGTGAGAAAAATAAAGGGCCACCCAAATCAGGACCCAAGGGCAACAATAAATTATAAAATGTTCTTCCATTTTTCATACTACCATTATTGGTCCATCCTTTTTCATATACTTCTTTAGAAATAGGGTAGGTAGGAGAGGCCGCTGCCAGAATGTAAGTGATAAGCGCTTCATTCCAACCGCGCAATTGATGATTCATCTCCCAGAGGTATTTTGGAGACCAGTGCCAATATAATACGTCAGCACTGCCTTTGGTATGCCAGTTCCATTCTACTGACTCCCATATTTCTTTGATGGTCTGTCGCAGTTTTGTTTCCCTTGTCGCAGTTTTGTCAAAATACTCGCTGGCACATAACAAGCCTGCGATAAGATATGAAGTTTCGACAATATCGCCTCCATCATCTTTTTGGCTAAAAGGTATAGTTTTGCCAGAAGCGCCATTGAGCCAGTGCGGATATACACCATGAAATCTATCTGCTTTGTTTTTAAGAAAATCCGTCATATTGAGTAGCCTATCCAAACCCTGTACACGAGTGATAAAACCACGTTCAATTCCTACTATGATGCTCATGACACCAAATCCAGATCCGCCCGAAGTCACCAGATCTCCTGAAGTATTTCGTTCTCTTGCTAGTCCTGATACCGGATGGCCAAAATCCCAGAAATACTTAAAAGTTTGTTTTTGTACCAGGGAAATTAACTCTTCATCAGAAATTTTTACGAATTTGTCTGTGTAATCCATTTTAGTGGTAAAACTACTCTGTATTGAAGACAAAAGATAATTTCCATTTTTTGCTGTAAGTTGATTATCAATGACAAAGTCATATTTTGTCAGATACTTTAGTGGATTTTTAGGCTTTATTACCAGAATGCTGTCGTTGTTTGTCAAATTTATATCAAGCTCCTGCTTACCGGTAAAGTCATAAATATTGATAGCAGACTTTATAGATGTTGGGTCTAAGGTGGTGGA
This sequence comes from Saprospiraceae bacterium, assembly GCA_043748345.1. Lineage (GTDB taxonomy): Bacteria > Bacteroidota > Bacteroidia > Chitinophagales > Saprospiraceae > OLB9. Next base: position 12,724 of record JAYTNJ010000011.1, on the reverse strand, counting down.
AAAAGAAACTTTTATTTCAGGAAACAAATCAGACGCCAGAAGATTGAAATTTTCTGTTCCGTTAATAGTGTATTTAATAAAATTTAATTGTTCGGATTCATTTTTTTCCTTGGAACAAGCGATCACTAACAAAAGAGAAAAGATGAAATAATAAGATTTCATATATCAGAAAAGATTAAAGATAAATAAAAGAGGAAGATCTCTCTTCCTCTTTAAAGATTTTTTATTTTACCTTCCGGCCAATTCAAGTTGATACAATGAGCTGATTTCTGCGTCAGTCAAAGCTTTATTGAAAACTCTTAACTCATCAATCGAACCTGTAAATGGTTTTTGCCAAGCTTCGGCAGTACCTCCACCGGGTACATTTGTACCCCAAGCTCCAATTACCGGTTTGGTAGGTGTAAAGAAACTCAAGGGCCCTGTTGTACCTCTTTTTTCCCATTCAGGATTACTTACTTTTACACCATCTGCAAAAATTTTAAAGTTTGAAGTCGCACCATCCCAAGTCATCACCAAATGATGCCATTTATTCACACCTTTAGGCACTTGCACTCCACCTTTGGATGGTTCGTTTCTTGAATCTTGAAATGATGGATTATTAGCAACTTTTGTAACTACTAGCCCTTTTATCACTAATGTATCATTTCCAGCTGGCTTCCAACCGGCTTCTGTCATGAAATTAACATTTCCTGCCCACTCATTAGGTCTGGTCAAAGTAAAGAATACTAAAGGGTTTGAGCCATTATTATTAAAATTAGCCCATAGACTTACCGACATATTTGGCAAGCTATTTAGTGCAGCAATTTCATTGTAGGCAAGATATCCTGCTGCCAACTGTACTCCTTTACCCTTAGCACCTGTTGAAAAAGTAGCATTTACGGAGTTTGCTGGAGCAGCTCCTGTTTTATGCTCCTTTCCATCACCTTCAAAAGCCCAGTGGGCAGCAAGGTTAGTTGCAGCAACTTCGTCTGCAGAATTAAAACCGCCTATAGCAGGTAATTTTTCTTCTTTGTCACCACATGATGAAAATCCGAAGACCATAACGGCTGCCAATCCAGCAACCATAAAAAAAGAAATAAATTTTGATTTCATTTTAATAAAATTTAATGTGAACTAAAAGATTTAAATAAATTATAATAATTAAAAAATTAATAACCAGGATTTTGTGTCAGTCTGCCGCCGCTCAGTTCTATTTGTAATGCAGGTATAGGTAAAAGTTCGTGCTTGCCTTTAACAAAATTTTTACCTGCAGCTTTCATTATTATATCCGCGCGGACTTGACGCACTATATCAAAAAATCGGTCATGCTCCATAGCCAATTCAAACCTTCGTTCGTTCCATATAGCTTCTCTGAGTGGCGCGCCACCTGCAGCAACTATATTTGGCAATCCCGCTCTTGATCTTATTTTATTAACATTGAGTGTTGCAAAAGATGCATTATTCAGTTCATTAAAAGCCTCAGCCTGCATAAGTATAACGTCTGCAAATCTTAAAATGTGAATATTTTTCTGTTTATTATCACGATTTCCTAAATATGGCTCAATGGTTCTAAGTTCGCTGTGATATGCTTTGTAGTTATAAAAGAAGTTTTCGATGGAGTCTTTACTAGGTATACGGTAGCCATCAAATAAAATAGTACCTTTATACGTACCTGTATCGTCAATCTCAATTACAGTAGATAATCTGCGTTTGTCACCTGCGGCATAAGAATTTACAAGCTGCCTTGCAGGAGTACAAAACCCAAAACCTAAATCGGTCCATCCTCCTTTTCCTCCCACTCGCGGCCCTTGCCATACACAATAACCACGTACACCAAAGTCAGTATTATTGAATGTGCCGGACTGAATTTCAAAAATGGATTCAGAACTATTATTACCTTCGAATCTCCACAATTTTGCGTAATCACTGACTAAGGCATATTGACCACTATTGATAACTTCTGTAGTAAGTTCCAGCACTTTTTGCCAGTTTTTTCGATATAAATAAACTTTAGCCAGCATAGATTGGGCCATACCCTTGTTTACTCTACTTTTTTGTGTTGCATTTCTTAATGGAGAGTTATCAGCAGCAAATTGTAAATCTTCAACAATAATTTTATATATGTCATCTACTGACGCCCTGGTTTGAAATTTTTCATCCTTATTTGCATCGTCTGCACTTTCCGGCACCCTTAATACGGCAGGAACGCCTCCAAAAAGCCTGACAAGGTTAAAGTAATAATAACCTCTGATAAATCTCACCTCACCTATCCATCGTTTTCGTGTTGTTTCATCAACGACTGCTGTTTCGAGAGCTTTTAATGCCTGATTACACTTTGCTATAGCCCCAAAATGCCCATTCCAAATAGAGCCGACAAAAATATTCGTAGGAGAGTGAGTAAAATTATCCAATTCTCCTATAATGCCTATCTGGTCATTGGTCGTGCTACCCTTATCTGCGTCATCAGACATAATATTTGTAGTGCTTATATAAGCGATGCCGTGTGTGTCTCCACTCCCGAAGGCATCTCCGGATACAAGACTGTTATATACCCCGGTTACCAGGTTTTCGGCTAAAGCAGGATCTGTAGCGGCTGTACCTTTACCCTGAACAGGGACATCTAGAAAGTCAGCACTGCACGAACTCATGGCAAATATGCTGATTGTCAAGAGGGTTTGAATAAATGCTCTGTTTGTCATCGTTAAATTTTTAGAATGATACATTGATACCACCAGCAATAGTTTTAGTTGTTGGATAGGCATTGGTTTCAATTCCTGATCTCGTCGGCGTATCATCTTGCAATTCAGGAGTAAATCCTGAAAATTTCTTAAGGGTAAAAATATTCTGTGCAGTTACAAATACCCTTGCACTACTTATTTTTGCTTTGGAAATGATGCTTGAAGGCAAGTTGTATGTAAGGGTCACATTATTGAGACGAATGAAAGAACCTGATTCGACATAGTAAGTCGACGCAGGTAAAAATCCACCGTTAGCAGCCGGTTCGTCCTGTATTCCTGAACCAGGTGACCATCTACCGTAAGCTAACGATCTTTCAACATTGTCAAATCCACTAAGTCTTAATGCTTTTTTTCCGTTATAAACAACATTTCCTACATTACCGTAAATATCAAAACTGAGATCAAAAGCTTTATAGGTGAACTCACCATTGAGTCCAAAATACGCTTTGGGCTGATAGGAACCTACAAATACTCTATCCTGATCATCAATTCTTCCGTCATCATTTGTATCCTGATATTTAAAATCTCCGGGTGAAGCCTGCGGCTGTATTACCTTTCCGCCTGATGAGACATAGATGTCTATTTCAGCAGCATTCTGAAATACTCCATTTACCTGTAATACATAAAAACTACCCACAGGGTGTCCATTGTCAGTTCTAGTTGTATAAATCTGCCCTGCTCCAATGCCACCATCAAGGATAGGCTGTCCGCCATTTAGTCCTATGACATCATTTTTATTCAGTGTTATATTACCTCCAATTTTGTAAGATAAATTTACGTCCATTTTGTCCCGCCAGTTTAGCGCAAATTCAAAACCGGTATTTCTTATAGAAGCTGCATTGGTCAACACTACTCCGTCTTCATCTCCTACAACTGCAGGGACTTTTACATTTATCAAAAGGTCTTTTGATTTTTTATCATAAAATCCTGCTTCACCATACAATTTTCCTTTTAGCAACGAAAATTCAAGACCAAAATCTATCTCTTCGGTAGTTTCCCATTTTAGATTGGGGTCTTTTATTTGTGTAATGGCACTTCCCGGTGTCGCAACCCCCCCACCAAACGGATATGCTAGGTTTTGCGTTACTGTTGCTGTAAAAGCATCTGATGGTACACGATCATTTCCTACTCGTCCCCAGGATGTTCTGAGTTTCAGTGTTTCAAATAGGCTGATATCTTTCATAAAAGGCTCTTTAGTGATAACCCAGCCAACTCCGAGAGAAGGGAAAAATCCCCACCTGTTATCCGGGGCAATCCTTGAGCTTCCATCTGCTCTGATTGTGGCAGTAAAAATGTATTTATTATCGTAATTATAATTGGTACGACCTATGTAAGAATTTCTTGTCCATTTATCGCCACCGCCATCATTAGTAGAAGTGTTTGCATTTCCTGTCGTGATATACCACAGATCTTTATTTGCGGGAACATCCTGTCTATTGGCTGATGCCCATGAAAGATTAAAAGCTTCAGCTGTAGTTCCTGCCATCAATGTAAGTGTATTCTTACCGAAATTGGAATTGTATGTTGCAATATTATCCCATACCCATCTGAAACTGTTTTCGTTTTTGACGTTCAGTGAACTTCTTTCATTTCTTTGATTTCCACCGGAATTCAAAAATGTCACTTCGTCATTCAGAAACTTGAAATTATATCTTCTTTCATTAAAGTTTAAAAGATCGGAACCTATCGCAGATCTTAGAGTAAGGCCTTTCAGTGGCTTGTACTCAATATATCCTGACGCTTGTATTCTATTCTGAATGAGTTTGTTGTCATTATTATTCAGGTCAAGTACTGCATTTCCGACGTTTTGATATACTGACGTATTTCCATATCTGCCCTCAACGACACTTGCAATAATAGGTGCCGCCCGATATGCATTGTTGTATGCAGCTCCCAGATTTACATCTTTATTGTTGGAATTGGAAAAGGAACCGTTAATACCCAAATTTAATTTTGAGTTGATCTTGTAGTCAGTATTAGCTCTTATATTAAATCTTTTAAATTTATTATTAAGTACAATGCCTTCATCCTCCAGATATCCGAATGCCAAAAAATGTGTGGTACGTTCAGAGCCACCCGAAAGTGAAAAATTATGACTTTGAGTCCATGCATTTCTGAGTATCTGACCATACCAGTCGGTATCATATTGACCGGGTTGAACTATAGTACCAGTGGCTGAAGATGCATAGTTGGCATATTCCTGAGCATTGGCCATTTGGATAAGGTTCGTCGCATTTCTTATCCCGACAAAATTATTGTAGTTTATTTTTGTGACACCATTACTTCCTTTTTTGGTGGTAATGATAATCACACCGTTAGCACCACGTGCTCCATAAATAGCAGTGGAAGATGCATCTTTAAGTACATCCATAGTTACGATTTCTGCTGTATTTATATTGCTAATATCGTCTGTCAATACTCCATCTACCACAAATAATGCTGAGGTACCTGCTAAAGCGGTTCCAGTGCCTCTGACACGTACATTGGGAGATGATCCAGGCCGACCACTTGCTGTGATCTGCACGCCGGCTACTTTACCTTGTAAGGCTTGTGTAGGAGTCATAACCGGTTGTCTTGCAAGATCTTCGCCTTTTATACTTACGGTGGCACCTGTTATATCAATTTTTCTTTGCGAGCCGTATCCCACTATGACGACTTGATCCAGCAAGACATCTTCGCTATTTAGTGTAACATTAAATATTGTTTGATCTTTTACTATAATCTCTTGTGTTGAATAGCCGATGTATGAAATGATTAAAATATCATTTTGGTCCACATCAAGCGTGAATTTTCCGTCTATATCTGAAATTGTCCCTCGAGCAGTATTTTTAATGAGAATGGATGCTCCTATGATTGAATTACTTTTTGAGTCGTTGACGATACCATTAATTGTTCTTGACTGTGCAAATGTGATTTCACTGCAAAGCAGTAGGGTAATTAAAAGAAAATATTTTGTGGCCATGTTGTGTGAAAAGGTGGAATTTTTTCAAAGTCTTGGGAATAATTTATATTCCCAAATATATTCAATAATATATTCAATAATATATTCAACTAAATATTACTGCAATATTACGTTTTTTAAATAACAATTTTATATTTTTTTACTACGCCATAACTACGCCATTATAATTTAATAATACGAATTAAGCTTACTGAAATGATTTACTGAAAATTTAGAAAAAAATCTGTGAGGTTTAAATCGATATCTAACTTCATTTTTTTTCTTAGTCTATATCTCTTATTTTCCAAACCACGCAATGAGATATTAAAGAGGGGTGCTATTTCTTTTGATGTAAGATTCATACGCAAATAGGCAGCCAGTTTCATATCATCAGCTGTCAGATCAGAATGTTGGTATTTTAGTTTTTTAAGGAAAGCATTATGTACTTCATCAAAACATGCATCAAAGAGTTTTTTATCATTCTGTAAAGTAAGATTATCATTAATTTGTTTCATTATGAGTTGAAAGTATTCAGTATCCAATTTATGCTCACTCGTTTTTCTTACTGCCATTAGTTCTTCTTTTATTTCAAGCAGTGTTTCATTTTTTTGGATCAAATGTAAGGTAGCATTGGCCAATTCTTTATTTTTTATAAGATTTTCATTTTGTAGTCTTTGATTTTCGATTTGGATATGATGTTCCCTTATTAGTCGGTTATTTTCTTGTAAGTATTTTTCTTTTTCTGTCTTGAGCTTTTTGATGTAATACTTATTGATAATAAAAAGCAAAGTACACAATATTAAGAAATAGAATATTTTTGCCACAGTATTAAGATACCAGGGTTGTAAAATTTTAAATGAAGAAGATTGTACTTTTCCATCGTTTCTTCTGATTTCAATACTATAAGTACCATAATTCAGATTGGTAAACCTAAGATTTGAAATATTTTCAGTAGGCCTCCACTCGCTGCTATAGGGTAAAAGCCGGTATTCATATTTTTTGCCTTTAATAAACTTAAAATCCCAAAACTCAATTTTAATGTCTTTTTCTTTAAAAGAAATCTCAATTAATTTTTCATTGGTTGTATTTGCGCATTGACCGTTTTTATAAGTTACATTTATAAAAATATTAATGTCAAAAGTATCATTTTTTATAGATTTTATTGAAGTACGGTCTAAAAGATAGCCATCATCAAGACAGTAGAGATAATTGCTGTTGTTCAGGTTTGTTATATTGTGATAATCTTTGTTTAAAGAATATGGTAAGTAAGCAACCTCAATTGAATCCTTCATTTTTATTGTAAAATTATTATAAATTCTGTACCAATCATTTTTACCTGAAGATCTTACGATATATCCGTTAGGTAAATTATTTAAATATTTATCATACAGAAATTTGTCGTTAAGACTATCATAGAAATAATGATTATCACCATCAGATATATGCAATTTGTTCTTGAATAAATTAAAATCAATATTATCCGGATTTCTGATTCCATCGATCGATGAAAACGATCTGATATCAATAACTTTTTTAAATTCAGAATCCACCGTAAGTCTTTTCAACCCTGTATTAGGGCCTGCCACCCAAATAATATTACCCTGTAAAATTAATTTTTTAATGGGTTGGGAATATCCTGCGATTTTATGACTGAATGAAATACCACTTTTATTAACATTGAAAACCGCGATGCCGGTATAATTACCCTGGAGTATAAATTTTTTCCCATTTGTGTTTATTAATTGATTACACCACCCTCCTGTTACATTTGATATTTTTTTGGATTTATATTTTGAAATCAAAAAACTGCCATCGTTATGCCCACAAAAAATTGTGTTTTCTATTTTGAATAAATGCCACGCCTGACCTTGCGTACCTTTTACAAGCTTAAAAGTTTTATTAAGGTAAGGGTCAAAAGGCTCTCCAAGTTCAAAATAATATACTCCCTGATTGGTCCCGAGATAAAGAATAGAATCAGTCTGTGCAGATGTATACACCGCTCCGATCATGCCAGTGACATCCTTGAATTCGAGAATGTCTTCTGAAATGTGTATCACAGAAATGCCTTTATCCAAACCAACCCAAATATTTTTATATTTATCTTCTTTTAATGAAAGTACGGTATTGTTTTGAAGCCCGTTTCCAGTATTCAAATGATATTTAACATTACCTACCATGTCAAATATTAAAACACCATCTCTTATTGTACCTATAATCACATCATTATTTTTTGTAATGAGCGGTTTATTAACCTGAATTTCAGAAAAATATGAAGCATATGCGGGGTTCCAAAGTTTGATAGATCCATTTTTATACAAATATATCCCATCACTATTTGTTGTTATGAGCAAGGTGTTTTCATCATCGCTAAATGGAAGTATGCCGGTGACTTTTTTATCATTGAAAAACTGAGAATTGGCTAAAAAAATAGTTTGTAGATCTTTATCTATAGAATAAATTCCAAAATCCAATGCTTGAATGTAACGTCTCCCATCTAGAACATGTAAAAACATAATGCTGCCCGGTAATTCAATTTGCTTCAACGTACCGCTGAAGTAAGCAAATAGTAAAGAGAAAGACTGAAAAAAAATAGTATCACCAGAAGATGTGATATTCCAGATCTCTTCATTTTCCATGATATCAAGAGGCAACTTAGCTTTCAGGTTTTGATACACCATTTTTTGACAGTCATCCAAAGTCCAGAAGCCAATTTCTCCATAAGAGCCCGTATATATTCTATCGTTACAGGCGTACACAGATCTTATGATTTTGTTGGATTTTAGTTTGTTGAGTTGCCAGCTGTTACCGTTAAATTTTAATAATCCATGAGAATTGCCGAAATACATATTTCCATCCATATCCTGAGAGATTGACCAGTTTTGATTATGAGCTTGATAGTCGGATGTAGTATAATTTGTAATAATGGGGTTGTGTTGTCCGAAAGATATCTGAACAAAATAAAAAGAAAAAAAGATAAATATTTTGGTGTTGAACAATCTGTGTCATTTATTTTAGCAATGTAAAGTTATGCTCATTTCATAAATATGCTATCAAAATTTTTGACATAGTTTTAAATATGATTTCAGAAGTATACATTTGTCTGGAATTTACACAGCCGGCGTGCATGAAAGTATATTATTTCATTTTTATACAAATACTATTTGTCGAGGTTTCATTTGCTCAGCATAGCCATATTCTTATCAAAAATGGAGTAGGAAAGTACTCTATTGTTCTTCCGGTTAATACTACAGAAGCGGATGAGGATGCAGCACGCATTTTGCAAAGCACACTTGATTCTATCGCAAACGTATCGCTGCCTATCGTTACCTGGAGTAAAAAGCGGAAGAAACATTGTATATTTATCAATTCTTTTACTGATAATGATATTAACAGTACGCGCCAGATTCTCCAGCCGGATGGATTTTATATTTATACTGACAAGAACAATATGTATATCAGATCAGGTAAAAAAAGGGGAGCGGTATTTGCAGTGGTGCATTTGCTTGAAAAGTATCTTAACTGCAAATATTACTCACCAAATTACAGAGTTTTTCCTAAGAGACATTTAGTTGATTTGCCTGCTATCAAAGATTTTCAAAATCCGGATAACACACTCAGATTTGTCAATGGGCGTATGACTCAAAATCATAAAGATTATAGAGACTGGCAAAAATTGAATAACCATCAGGGTGAATTTGCGGTCGGATATTTTGTTCATACCTTTCATAAATTAGTACCGGCAGAAGACTACTTTGAAAAGCATCCGGAGTACTTTTCTATGGTAAACGGCAAACGTACCAGAGATCAGTTATGTATGACTAATCCGAATGTGAGGAGCCTTGTCATAAGGAAAATCAGAGCAGAAATGGCTATACAGCCGGACAAAAATCTTTGGTCCGTAAGTCAAAATGACAATCCTTTTTACTGTCAATGTGATGGGTGCATGCAAATATTAAGAGAGGAAGGAGCTGCATCTGGCCCCTTAGTCCATTTTGTCAATGAAGTGGCAGATCATTTTCCTGATAAGGAGATATCAACACTTGCGTATCAGTTTTCAAGGCAGGCACCCGGGATAATAAAACCCCGTAAGAATGTCCAGATTATGCTTTGTACCATTGAGCTCAATAGAAGTAAGGAAATTGAGAATGATCCTTCCAGTGCTGCGTTTGTCAGTGACATAAAAAACTGGGCGGCTATTTCTGACCATATATTTTTATGGGATTATACCGTTGATTTTGCCCATCATATCACCCCATTTCCAAATATTCACGTACTTCAACCTAATATTCGTTTTTTTCATAATAACGGAATTAAAATTCACTTTCAGCAAACAAATACTGATATTGGTTATGAATTTTCAGAGTTGAAATCATACCTTATATCACGTATTTTGTGGAAAACTGAAATAAAAGTTGATTCTTTGATTGATGATTTTTTATCGGGGTTTTATGGACTTGCAGGAAAATATTTAAAACAATATGTAGAGCATATGACTTCGGAACTTCTTAAATCTGGAGACAAACTTGATATTTATGGCCATCCTACCGCTCATAGTAATTCATTTCTTTCTGCTAAGAATATTGAGATTTACAATCAGTGGTTTGACGCTGCTGAAAAAAGTGTAGCTGAGAGTCCCCTATACCTAAATCATGTGCAAATGGCTAGATTGCCACTTAAGTATGCTATGATGGAAATTGGAAAAGCAGAGATGTTCGGTAAACGAGGTTTTTATTCAAAAAATGAAAATAATTTAGTACTTAAAAAAGAAATGGCTGATCTGCTTCCTGAATTTATGGAAGTATGCTATAAAAATCAGGTGGTAGCTGTTAATGAAAGTGGTTTGACCCCTGATGCATACATAAAGTCTTCTGAACGAACTCTTGAGATAAAAATGAAAGGCAACGCGGCTTTTGAGAAGAAAGCAAAAATGACGCCTGCTGCATCTGAAAAGTATAGTCATGGAAATCCTGAACTACTCACTAATGGTGTCAATGGTAGTAATGATTTTCGAGTGCATTGGTTGGGATGGGAAGGAAAAGATTTTGAATTGGACATTGATCTGGAAAAGGCGTGTGACCCCGAAAGTATTCAGATATCCAGTTTGTATTTGCCAAATAGCTGGATAATTCATCCTTCAGTTATCAATTGCAAGATTTCTTTTGATGGAATAAATTATACAGATGCAGGATCAGTAACTGTAGCGGGAGATCAAAAAAAAGAAGATGTAAATAAAGTATTTACATTTGATCAAAATTTGAAAACTTGCCGATATATTAAAATCTCAGTAACCAGTTCAAAATCATTACCTGCCTGGCATCCGGCTGCTGGAGGCACTGCATGGACTTTTATAGACGAAATAGTAGTTATTGAAAAAAATTAAAACCTTTAAAAAATTGCATATATTTGATCATAATTTAATCTATAAATGAAACATTTTAAAATATTAAATCCGAAAATAAATGATATTTGCTGCTATATGAGTTGCCTTGATGTTCAGAAAATTTACATGAAGTAATTTTCAATTTTTCACTTTAAACAAATCAAAATACCTTATGAAACATTTAATTTTACTGCTAGTAATATCTTCATTAACATTTTTTTCATGTCAATCTCCGTCAGGTAAAAAGACATCATTTTCCTTTTCAATTTCTATTCCGGACAGCCTAAGTGATGGAGTAGCTGATGGCCGTATGATGCTAATGCTATCCTCCAATCCTGACAAAGAACCCAGATTTGAAATCATTGACGGCCCCAAAACTCAGATTGCATTTGGAAAAAATCTTGAAAACTGGAAGAAGGGTGAAAAAATATCTTTCACAGGAGAAGAATTAGGTTATCCTATCGAAAATATGGCGGACGTTCCGTCTGGCGATTATTATATACAAGTGCTGCTGCACAAATATGAAACTTTTAATCTTGCAACAGGACATACAGTAAAGCTTCCTCTGGATAGGGGAGAAGGACAGCAATGGAATCGAGCACCTGGAAATCTATATAGTACACCTATAAAAGTAAATTTTAAAAACGGGCTAAAAACAGATTTGATTCTCGATAAAAAAATTCCCGCTATTGAAGAACCAACAGATACAGAGTGGATTAAACACGTAAAGATCAAAAGCAAACTTTTGTCTGATTTCTGGGGTAGAGACATGTCCATTGGCGCACACGTTTTGCTACCCAAAGATTGGGCAGCAAAGACAAATGTAAAATATCCTCTCGCTATTTTTCATGGACACTTTCCTGACGACTTCTCAGGATTCAGAACTGTGCTACCCGATACAACCATCCCATGTGTATATAGTGACAGGTTCAAACTGGATTGTTACAACAGAATTGAAACACAGGAAGCATACGATTTTTACAAAATCTGGTCTGGACCTGATTTTCCGAGAGTTATTGCTATCGAAATTCAGCATCCTACTCCTTATTATGATGATTCATACGCTGTAAATTCAGCCAGTCAGGGACCCTATGGTGATGCCATCACTTATGAGTTGATTCCTTATATCGAAAATAAATTCAGGGGCATAGGGCAGGGTTGGGCAAGATTTATGTATGGAGGCTCTACCGGAGGATGGGAGGCACTGGCTGCTCAGGTTTTTTATCCTGATGAATACAATGGATGTTTCGCCGCTTGTCCTGATCCGATTGATTTCAGAGCTTTTACGGTAGTAGATATTTACAAAGATAAGAATGCCTATTATCTTGACAGTAAGTTCAAGAAAACACCTAGACCAGGTATGAGAGATTATTTAGGACACGTCAGTGCTACACTTAAAGAAGTGAACTACAGAGAGTTGGTGCTGGGAGATAAGGCCAGGTCGGGACAACAATGGGATATATGGGAAGCTACCTATTCCCCATTGGATAAGGAAGGATATCCACAACGAATATGGGATAGAACCACAGGGGACATAAACAGCACTGTTGCCGTTTACTGGAGAGACAATTTTGATCTTTCATATATCATGAAACGTGACTGGCCAAAAATTGGCAATAAATTGAAGGGAAAGATTCGGATTTATTGCGGTGATATGGACAATTATTATCTCAATAATGCAGTATA
>JAYTNJ010000010.1:0-8658 GCA_043748345.1 Saprospiraceae bacterium | reverse complement strand
AATAATTGTAAATAAAATACTTATGTCCTGAGAACAGTTAAACTGATTTGTGACTTTTGTATTTAATGTAAATGAAGCTCCGTCAGAAGGCAGATTTTTCACTTTGATAATATTTCCAACGATCGAAACTATATGAGGGTCATCAGTCGTAAAAGTAAGATTATGGCCGGAATTCAAATTAACAACTATTATATCTTTGGTTGAACCGCTGCAAATAGTCAAAGGTCCAATTGGTGAAATTTTAATACTTTGATTTGTGATGATTATTGAATCTTTATATTCTGTACATTCACTTGCTGTATGCCTAACATAAAATTTCTCAGATACAGATTTTAACGTTACATCAAATGTGGCAGTATTGGCAATGATCTGTGCAAAATCAGCGGTAGAACTCCATTGAAAATTACCGTTGCCTCCGGAAGCCGTCAGTGTGACTTTATCACCGCATATATTTTTGTCCCCTGATATTACCACAGGGTAAATAATTGTAAATAATATACTAATATCCTGAGAACAGGCAAACTGATTGGTGACTTTAGCATTCAAAGTAAAAGAAGAACCATCAGAAGGTAAGTTTTTCACTTTGATGGTATTCCCTGTAATTGAAACTAAATGCTGGTCAGTAGAAGTGATATCAAGAATGTGAGCAGAATTTAAATTGTTTATTACAATTTCTTTTTCACTGCCACTGCAGAGAATTCCTGTCGCCAGGAAGTTTATATTGATCTTTTGATTGGTTACGGTTACAGAATCAATCACATCACCACAATCTGCGCCGACCGATCTGACAAAATATTTAACTAAAGCTTCAGTAATTGTTCTTTCGAGAGTAGCTGTATTACTCAATATTTGTGCAAATGTAGAAGTGTTACTCCATTCGTATTTACTATTTCCACCGGAAACTGTCAAAGATACTTTTTCACACACATTTCTGCTACCTGCGATAACTAATGGGTCAGTTTTAGGTTTGACAATAAATGTAATTGTCCCTGTGCTACTGCAATTATTTGCATTGGTTACAGTCACCATATATGTAGATGAACTGGTGCCCAGGAAAATAGGATTAGCCGGATCAGTAAGATCCAAACCGACGGTTGGTGACCATTTATACACATGTTTATTATCCGGTACAGCCAGCAATTGCACTCTTTCATTTGGACAAACAGATAATTGTGTGACTGCTAAATTTAGTGCAGGAAAATCCCCACCGGCTCTTACGTCTATTTCTCTTGTAACTGTTGCATCGCAAGCACCGGTACTAGATCTTACCAACAATCTTACCACATATTTTCCGGCCTTATCAAATGTAAATAATGGATTTTCTTGTGTCGAAATAAATTTACTTTCCGTGGATGGAAAATTAAAATTCCACTCGAAGCTGGTTGCGTCCTTTGTTTTGTTAGTAAATGCATAAGATAGGCTATCACAAGGGTTATTTACTTTTACATCAAAATCTGCAACAAGCGGAACATTACACACTCTAACATTATATTGAAAATCTCGCCTTATGGTAGAAATTAAGACACCATTTCTATATTCTTCCACACAAATACCTATCAAATATTGTCCTACAAGATTTGGGGTTGCAGTGATAATTCCTGTTTTTGAGTCGATTACTAACGGAGTTCCCCCCATCATATCTGGCAGGCCGTAAGGACTCCTCCATTGAATAAGATTATAAGGTGGTGTTGCTGGTGGTTGAGGTTGTGGAAACTGAATAGTGCCGCCGTCAAATGGCGTACATATTTTATATACCAAAGAATCTCCATTAACATCCGAAGCGGAATGATCAAAGATCAAAGGTTGGTTGGCACAAATATAAACTTCCGGCCATCTGAGAAATGAAGGGGAACTATTTCCTTCAGATAGTGCCCTTTCAGATATTTCTACCCACTCCGTTGATCCGGATTCCAATGGATTAATAACGTTATTGAGAGAACCATTTCTGCAACATCGCTGGTATGCCAGAATATATCCACCGGGAATAAATGGTAATGTCTGAATAGTTTTGTAAGTAGTGGTCTGGACACACACATTTGATCCCTGAAATCCACATGAAGCAATTAAAGTGTTACCTACAGTGTCACTTGCCACGAAAGGTACCCTGATCTCCCTAAAAAAAACATTATTTACTGCTGAATACAATCCTATGGAAGCAGGATTATCAAAGCCAACCTGTCCTAAAGCACAGTCTCTTCTTAGGGTAAGAGTAATCTCAAACTGATTGGCCCCTAAGCTCTTGTAAGTAATATCTCCACCTATAATATGAGTCGCCTTGACATCAGATGAAATATTCAGAAGTACGAACAAAAGCGCAATTATTCTGAAAGTCTTATATATATTAGTTACCATCATTTTACTTTTAAACTATTTAATAAAACTATTTTTTATAGTTGATTTTTAAAATTTCTACCCTTCTTTCTCTAGCCGCGTTTAGATTATATATTGAATTTCTTTCATCCTTGAGATCATCCACGACACCTGGTTTTGCTGCTGACTCTCCAAATGATACATCTTTCAGAACTAAAGACTTGTTATCAATATATTTTTTTAATATACCGCCATTATATGCAATCATGTCA
Organism: Saprospiraceae bacterium; assembly: GCA_043748345.1. Taxonomy (GTDB): domain Bacteria; phylum Bacteroidota; class Bacteroidia; order Chitinophagales; family Saprospiraceae; genus OLB9. The sequence continues at coordinate 6,076 of JAYTNJ010000010.1, read as the reverse complement.
TTCTTAACTGACCTGATCCTTCTTTTACTTAATATTTTATTATAAAATGTTTTAGCTCTTGGTGAAGCAAAACCCCTAACTTCCAACTCTATTTTATCACCTTTACCCAAAACCTTAGTAAGATAATCAAAAACAAGCAAGAGTTTTTCTTCGCCTGCCTTCACATCATTTTTGAAGAATAAGTCTATAGCTTCAGCAGCAGTTTGTTTTTCATTATCTGTGAGCGGAGATGTAAATTTTGTAACATAATCCGGTTGCCTTTTTACATAATCATCCGCCAGCATCAAGTAGTTATTTTTAGTTGAAGCCGACCTGCTTTTTGGATTCGGATAATCATTATCAAAGTAAAGTGCCAAAGGCAACATGCTTGGTAAATACAGCTTTTTTATTAATACTCCTCCAGGGCAATTACATCCAAATGATTCAGATGCAGTTATATATCCATCTTTTATTGCAGTAATTTTATATTTTCTGCCTCTGATGATGTCAAATTTAAAATCATTGCCTAAAGCATTTGTTACAACTATTTCTTTAACACTACCATCTGTCAGATCAGTTAAAGTCACAGTAGTGCCTGGTAGCATTTCCTTTGATGGATCTTCAAAGGTATAAACTTCCAGTCTTACTATGTCAGGTGCCAAATACAATTTTTTAACTAATCTTCTGTCTGCAGGAGTGGTTCTAAATCTTTCCATTGAAGTAGTATAATCTACTTTAGTTGCAATTATCTTGTACTTCTTATTCGGTGCAAGAATAAAAGATTTTTTATTCTCAACGGGGCTATTGGTAATACATTGAATTTCTTGGCCAGTATCATCATCTACGAGACAAATGGTTGTGCCATTAAGGTCTGATCCATCAGATTGAAGAAAGGTAAGAACATCAAGTGTTATATCCGTGTTGATATCGACTGCGTATATATCCATACAACATGCTTCATAAGAGTCATACTGATAGCTTGATCCTGCACGGTTAGAAGTGACATACCCTTTGTTTCCGGCAGGATTTAAAAAGTAGTACATATCATTCATACTTGTATTGGTAGGTGCCGCTAAAAGGCCCGGCGCTTCCGTTCTCTGGCTATATTCAAAAATATCAAAGCCACCAAATCCTTCTCTCCCATCTGAGCTAAAGAATAAAGTTAATGATGAATAGAAATAAAATGGAGTGATTTCATCACAATCTGTATTGATAGCTTTGAGATTTACAGGATCTGAAAATCCGCCACTTTCTATCCGGCTAAACCATATGTCTTTACCTCCTGATCCACCCGCTCTATCAGAAACAAAGTAAAGACCTTCCTGCCCTGTAGCTATATCAAGTCCTGGAGAAGGTTGGGTATTATTACTTCCAGGAAGATTTATTGGGCTACCCAGTTTTATTTCATTAGAAAGATTTCCACTTACATCAACATCACTTGCATAGATTTCACATGATTGACTCCAGCCATTTACATAATCGCAAATGCTGTAATACACTTTGTTGCCGGCAAGATTAAATGAAAAATTAGCTACTGATTTATCTCTGCTATTAATGAAACCTGAAATAATTTCTGGCGGAGCATTTTCTGCTTTGATAAGTGTTTTAGCTATTTGTTTATATTTCAAAACCTTAGCGGCAGACTCATATTTCAAACTACTGAAATACATTTTTCCCATACGGTCTGAAGCCCCAAAATCAGCATCAGGCGAATTGACATCCATACCTAATCTTGTGACTGTTGTTCTTTCATCCAGATTTAAAATTAGCACCTTTGCTTTGGTAGAAGATGTTATCCCTCTGCGTGCCTTGGCTGTGAGACCCATATCACTGTTGGAGTATTCCGAGAGATATTGAGTAAAGTACTTGATTGCTTCGTCATATCTTCCTAACTTCTGGTACATTTCACCCAATCTGAACACTGCATCAGGATAATCATTTACCTTAAGTGTATCAAGTAGATAATGATATTTGCCAGCGGCAAATCCATATGCATTGTAAAGTCTGGCCGACTCAGCCACTTTATATACTAAGGATGAGTCAGCATTATCAAAAGTAAGTGCTTCTTCGTAATATACCAATGCACCATGATAATTTTGCTGTATAAATGCCTTATCGGCCTCTTCAAGAAATGCTACTTTTGATTGTGCATGTGAAAAGCTGAATACAAACAGCAAAAAGGATATTTTTAATATGTTGAATAGTAAGTTCATTATTGTGCTTTTGTTAATAAAAGAGAATTCCACGATGGGTTAAAACTATAATATCGGACAATTTTTAAATCTGAAAGGTTTGACATTTTTAATAATGTATCTGAGATGAAGTTCATAAGCTCCCCTGCTGGTAGTTAACGTCTTATTAAAATTGGTTCTGTCCAGATCTAGATTAAAACCTACATACCATTCCTTATACTGCATAGCTGCGGTAGGAATGAAGGATGCAGATGTTCTGTAAGCTAAGCCCAGGTGTAACTGAAGTTCCTTCCCCCGGTTTTGATTTAGGTGTAACTTTCCTAATCCTCCAAATACTGTCTCATCATATTTGCCCTGTAGCTGGTGTAACAAATGAAGTTGGACATCAAAACGATCTGCCACTTTAAAATTACCTACACCAGAAAAAGTATATCTTCTTGGCAATTTAGTAGGAGTATCGCCTAAAAATTGAACTGAGGGCTCTATCAGATGTAAAGCTCCAATGCCAAGATCCAGATTTGTACGATTAGATTTCTGATATCTGTAATTTATACCTAAACCTGTCTCAAAATAACTGGTTCTTTCAGTTGACTCAAAAGCTTCCTGACTCGAAAGACTTGTGTTAAATATATCACCATTCCACTGTTTGTCCCATCTTAAAGATTTGGTATCAAATCCCCGCGATGCAAATCCTAAGCCCAAACCAATACTGAAAATATTTTTATCATTCAATTTTGCATGCAAAGCTCCATTGAAACCAACATTTAGAAGATTAAGTCTCGAATCTCCCTGCCTGTCATAGTTTAGATTGAAGCCCAAACCATAAAAAAGTTTTTCATTATGATAAGGAGTGATATTTTTATCATATGCCCCGCTGAAGGTGGTCCATGGTACAGGTACGTAGCGCCACTGACCCCGATGACTAGCAATAAATCGATGATCCCCATTAAATACCCCTGTCAAGGCAGGATTTATATTTTGTGGAGAGTTGTAAAACTGACTGTAATGTAAATCCTGAGAATGGATAGTCAGAATCATATTAATCATCAGTATTGCAACAAATAAAAATCTGCGTAATTGTTTAATATGCATATAGTTATGTATTTAGTATAGCTAGAAAAAATAATCTTAAGATAAAATTATTTATATAAAAGTATAAATATAGTTATATTTATAAAATTTATATTCATTTTTTATAAATATTTAATTTTAAAAAATGAAAATTAGTATAAATTTTGTAATATCTATAAGGGGATAAATAAAAAAATGGGATTTTTCTGGAAAATAATACTATATTTATGCCCAAACCAAATTTAATCAACTATGAAAACTTTCAAATTATGTTCTCCCAAATAATAGCTTTAATATTGTTGATTTACAATTTGGTATCATATATTTAAAGCAAACAAAACATCAATAAATTAATGGATTTAATATAAACATTAAATGAAACCCCCATAACTGCTTCGCAAGACACAAAGGAACATGATTAAATGGGGGTTCCATCTGACTTTACAAATAGGTTACTGAAGGTGACCAAACTAAATTTTACACATCAACCCCCCCTTGACTGCATCGCAAGACACAAAGGAACATGATTAAAAAGGGGGTTCCGTCTGATCTTAAAACCAGGTCACAAGAAGTGACCAAACTAAATTTAAACAGATGAAACTCGAAAATCAACGCCAAAAAGTCGTCACTCTTCCAAAATTTATGATCAGATTAGCCAGATATGCAATATTTGCATTTTTTCTGGTGTTGTTTTCTGTAATGATTGGGACTTTGGGGTACAGATTTTTTGGAGAATTGGACTGGATTGACAGTTTTTATATGGCATGTATGATATTGACAGGTATGGGACCTGTTTCTGAATTGACCACTTCAACTGCCAAGATTTTTTCTTCATTTTATGCTTTATACAGTGGAGTTGCCTTTTTAAGTATGACAGCTGTATTTTTTGCCCCAATAATACATCGGCTATTACACATACTTAATGTTGAAAATGATAATGCAGATAATTGAAAAACCATGATACACCTTTTATAAATATTTACAACAAAACAATTAATTACAAATTTTAATTTGAAAACTATTTCACGTACTGTCAGAATTTTAGCTTTGGTAAGTTTATTCACAGATATGGCAAGCGAGATGCTATATCCCATTATGCCTATTTATTTAAAATCTATTGGTTTTTCAATCATCCTTATTGGTATTTTAGAAGGAATGGCAGAAGCTACAGCAGGGTTGAGCAAAGGGTATTTTGGCAATCTATCAGACTTGTCCGGTAAGCGGCTACCTTTCGTAAAACTTGGCTATACCCTTAGCGCATTTTCAAAACCCCTTATGGCTGTATTTACTTTCCCTATCTGGATATTTTTTGTACGCACTATAGATCGATTTGGAAAAGGCATCAGAACCGGGGCGCGAGATGCGATGCTTTCTTCGGAAGCAACCCCTGCAACCAAAGCTACAGTTTTTGGATATCACAGGGCTATGGATACTCTGGGCGCTGTTATAGGTCCGGCAATAGCTCTGTTATATCTTTTAGTTTTTCCACAATCCTACAAAACATTGTTTATCATAGCTTTTATTCCGGGAGTTTTGGCAATTGTGGCAACCTTTTTTTTGAAAGAAAAGAGTAGTGATGTCCCTCCTAAAAGAAAGTCTGTTTCTTTTTTTAACTTTTTAGGATATTGGAAATCCAGCCCGGTTACCTATAAAAAACTTGTAAAGGGCTTGCTTTTATTTTCACTTTTTAATAGCTCTGACGTTTTTCTTATATTGAAAGCAAAACAAAATGGAATGAATGATACTATGGTGATATTAGTTTACATTTTTTACAACTTAATATATGCAATCTTTGCATTACCATTCGGAATGGTGGCAGATAGAGTTGGCCTCAAAAAAGTATTTATTACAGGATTAATAATATTTTCTACAGTGTATTTTGGAATGTCTATAAGCACCAATATCATTACTATTTTCTGCCTCTTTTTTCTTTATGGAGTTTATGCTGCAGCGACAGAAGGAATTGCTAAAGCATGGATATCTAATCTCATCCCTCAAAATGAGTCGGCAACTGCCATTGGCACTTATACTGGTTTTCAGAGTATATGTGCCATGATGGCATCCTCGATCACAGGGTTAATTTGGTTTCAGTTTGGGGCTGAAATTGCATTTTTTGTCACCGCAATTTCAACTATGATATTGTCTGTGTATTTTATTACCCTGCCGGAATCCAACAAGTAAAATGGTATTGACGACTATAAAATGCTACATTGATACTCACTTATACTACTAAAATGTTTTATGCTTTTCGGATAAGAAAGGTTACTTTTACAGATTCATTAACTTAAAATTACATCAGTAAACCCATCCATTAATCAAATTCCGACATAATTTTTATATGAGCAATTCAATAATGGTAGCTGGAGCTACGGGAAATTTGGGAGGAAAAGTAATTGAATCTCTCATAGCTAAAGGTGCCACAGTTGGGGCACTTGTAAGAAATGAATCCAATCATGACACCATCATGAATCTAAAAGCGAAAGGAGTCAACATTTATAAAGTCAACATGACCGATAAAAGCGAAATAGCAAAAAACCTCATAAATGTAGATTGTGTTGTATCTGCTCTTGCCGGTCTAAAAGAAGTAATTTTAGACACCCAAAAAGACCTTCTCGACGCATCTATTCTTGCAGGAGTTCCACGATTTATTCCATCTGACTTTCAATGGATACTTCTTCTCCCGGGTACTTAAAAATTGCGGGAGACAGAATAAGTTGCAGAGATCTGGCTTCCATTACGGGAGAATTAACAGGTAAAAAATTTGGACTTTTAAAACCAGGTGGTATTAATTTACTTGAGTTGTTAATAAAAATTTCTAAAAAACTTTCATCGGA
>JAYTNJ010000009.1:0-5399 GCA_043748345.1 Saprospiraceae bacterium | reverse complement strand
AACAGCGATGATTCTGTCCGGAGGCTGAAAGGCCCAACCAGGCCTATAAATAATCAGCTAAACAGGTCTATTGTTCTTGCAGGACTTAGTAGTATAGATGCTGTGATTATCTTTGAAGAAGACGATCCGTTGCACTTAATCAAAAAAATATGTCCTGATATACTGGTGAAGGGTGGCGATTGGACACCTGAACAAATTATCGGAAGTGACTTTGTATTAAATAATGGAGGACAAGTAAGATCCCTAGAGTTTGTTGAAGGTTATTCAACTACATCTATTGAAAAAAAAATAAAAAACACCTGAGTCATTACACAAAAAAAGGACAGACAATATCAAACCTGACATCAATTGTCCTTACCATTCTTCAAAAATTCCTTTATTCTTTATTTTGCCTTGGCATTTCAACTGCAGCCTGTGCAGCTGCCAACCTTGCGATAGGCACTCTAAATGGCGAACAGCTAACATAATCCATACCCAGTTTATGACAGAATTTTACGCTTTCAGGGTACTCTTTGTTGTTCTTATCTTCTTGACTCATTTCTTTTTTATTTTCAATAGAATTATTGCCACACAAAGATCGGAATCTTTAAAATGAATTTGTTACATAATATTTTATTTTCATTGCATTAATCAATGATTGATTCAAATGGCTATGTTACTTTTAATCTATTAAAATGATTGTATTTGCTTGTGCATATGTCAGAAATACAGTCCGGTATAGAGAATTTGCCCTTGGACGAGCAAAGTTTAATCAACAAACAGCTAGCTAATCTTGTAAATGATCTAGATATAGACTTCACTGTTCGGTTAGGTTGAGCCTAAATCTTTGTTAAACCTGATTTATAATTTTTACAATTACATTCATATCAAAAATCAATCGGCATCAAACTAACCTCATCCACCAATCAAAATATCTGGCAATAAGCCCCTGCTTTATCATATATTTGATATCCTGTACTCATAACTAATGAACTGTCAAAATAGAGAACCACATTTAATTAGCTTCTTTATCTGGACAGAGCACTAATCTTCCTAGCCTCACTATGATGTCCATGTCGAGAATCCCTTGTATGCCAGCATCATAGAGCTCTAGCTCATTAAGTCCAAAAATTACTCACTTAAGATGCTGACGAATTGCGGTTTTGTGTCCAAAGATATATACATGCAAGCACAATAAATACCTGTATGACCATAGCAGGGACCGGCACATTCAGATCATCAATAAATTTGTGTTTCAGCGTATTGATGGTCAACAGGACAGCACCTAACAGATAAAACCCCAATACATCATTATGGGACCTGACTGCATAAGTAATCAGTCCCAGAAATATCGACAAAAGTCCAACCACTTCCATCATAACAGCCACTGCACCCTTGCCTGTGTCATCCAAAGTTGGGAAAGATTCTCCTGCAATGGTACCTCCCATGAAATAAAATGCTACCCCCTGCAAAATCAGGACAGCAGCGATAGCCGTAAAAATGTTTTTCTGAATCATGATACTAATTGTTTTGATTATTTTCCCGAAAATTGGCCTTCGGGATTTGCCTCCGTTTGAAAAGATGGTTTCGGATCTCCATCATTTTTCGGTATATCTTATTTGAAACTAACAAATATGCCGAACAAAGAAAAGAAAAAATTATGAAAATGCACAATATATTGCAAACTTTATTTTTTCACTTAACAAGGTAAAAACTTTATGAAAAAAGCGAATCATCAAATTTAATAGGACATGGAATGATAACGCGGTGACTAAAAACTTAATGTATAATAGTTTTAAAAATACATTAACAAGGTCCCTTGTTGTCACTTACATCCACTAAAAAATCAGGAACTTCAACACACTTCCAATAAGTAGCGGCAAAATCAATGAGGATATAAGCTCGCCCAATGATGACTGCACCGGAAGGTTTAATCCTTCCGATCAGATTGAATCTAATTACCTTTCCGTTATTAATCACTCCATCCAACGCGCTGTTTATAAGATCTATGACGCTAAGAGAAATAGGTCCCAATGAAATTTTTTGCTCGTTAAGATTTTTAACTGTAAGCCTTGATGGAATAGCCACTGCCCCTTTACGGGTTGCCAGCAAGGGAATGGCATCACAATACAATTCGAAAATAATACTGTCTGCTAACGGTGTGGATGGCAGCTCTAAAGTCACGTATGCATCCGTTATTTTCAAAGATTTCAAATCTGCGTCTTTTAAATCCAATTTAGATACAATATCACTTTCAGAAACGGACTTATGAATATTTAAACCTGAATTGATAAAATCTCCGCTCTCAATAATGTGTGGAGTGGAAGTAAATTCCATTTTAACTTTCTTCTTGTCGCATGCACTGAATAACAGAAATGAAAAGGATAAAGTCATTAATATTCTCATAATAGTGTTAATTTAATTAAAATTGCAATCCTATGCCTAATGCCCCTATCATGGGTTTGAAACCTGAACCTTCTGCATGAATGTAGAATTTCCATAATTGAATCCCACAACCCGCTCCTGTTCTTAAAACTGCCGGTCCATCTATCTTCACGACTCCATTTCCATCAAGTTCATCTTCATAATAAAACTCATGTGGTGATTTTTGCCACTGTGCAAATGCCCAATAGTTAAATAATCCAATTCGGTGACCTGCTGACAGTTGCGCCATTAAATGTTTTCCTTTCATATAAGATCCTAATTTGTATTGATGGTAAGAAGCGCCTACGGTTACATAATAATCGTCAGCATGCCAATAATCACTGATAAAGTGATTGATACCAATTCTAAATAGTTGTATTTTCTTAATATCACCACCCAAATCCAAAGCAAAAAATCTAGCGCTTAAGTTTGTATGGAAAATGCTGCCAATCAGTACATTTTTTACACGTATCGGAACAGAAACAGATAGAAATAGTAAAGTACACTGCGATCTAAGAACTGCAGGATAACATAGAACAACCGACTTTAGCCCTGGCCCAGTCGGGTCTCTTGACATACCATCTGTCATATTCAGGTTGATCAGCGTATGGATTTTTAAGCATATGATACAGTTCATGCACCAGAGAGTAATCTTTTTGATCTGCCTTGTCGATTGCCATCTGGGCCATATAGTTGCGGAGTACGTATTTCGGATTGACGGCATTCATGTTTTTGATACGGGCTTCTGGAGAGACAGATTCTATATTTAGCCTCCTGGTATAGCTTTGGATCCACTCTTCAAATTGAGCCGGAAATGATGCCGGAAGTGGCCACGTGTAGAAGGCATCCTGTAGTATAAACATAGCTTCATTTATATCAGACGCTGAATGTATCAGTGACAGTTGTCTGAAAAAAATAGTCATGTCTGTTTCTGTAACAGTCAGAAGTTTTTCCAGTCTTTCTATCAACTCGCCGTCTTCAGATGCATCTCCGGACAAACCCATTTTTTCTTTCATCATAGCATGATATCCGGCTGCATAACGAAGTCTGAAATCATGGATGATATTTTTGAGCCCTTCCTCTTCATTGATCAGCGGGTACAGGGCGTTGGCCAGTTGCAGCAGATTCCATTGTGCTATCACAGGCTGATTTCCGAACCGATACCTTTTGCCGGGTAAATCTGTAGTATTGGGTGTCCAGTCGGGATTGTAATCATCGATCCAACCGTAGGGGCCGTAATCTATCGTCAGGCCCAGGATAGACATATTGTCGGTATTCATCACCCCGTGTACAAATCCCACTCTCTGCCAGTGTAAAATCATAGTACACGTTTTTTCAGCCACTTCGCGGAAAAAACGGAGATATTTGTCAGCATCATGCTGCAGGTGCGGATAATAGTGGCTAATGGTATAATCCGTGAGTTTTTTCAGAGTACCCACATCCTGTCTGGAAGTGAATATCTCAAAATTGCCAAAACGGATAAACGATGGAGCCACTCTGCATACGACGGCCCCTTTTTCGTAGGCAGCATTACCATTATACATCATGTCCCGCAGCACTTCTTCGCCGGTAAGTGTGAGTGACAGTGCCCTGGTAGTCGGCACTCCGAGATGAAACATGGCTTCACTGCAAAGAAACTCCCTGATAGAAGACCTTAACACCGCCAGACCGTCAGCAGATCTGGAGTAGGGGGTGGGTCCAGATCCCTTGAGCTGTAGATTGAGGTGACCGCCATCAGCAGCAGGCATTTCGCCCAGATTGATAGCTCTGCCGTCACCGAGCTGCCCCGCCCAGTTTCCGAACTGATGGCCACCGTAACACATGGCATAGGGCGTACTGCCTTCCGCTATCATATTGCCGGTCATGATATCACAAAACTCTTTGGAAAGACAAAATTCCTGACTCAGGTTCAGATCAGAGGCCACCTCTGCGCTGTATATGACCAACTCAGGCATCGACATACCTTTGGGATTTACATAAGAATAGCAGGCCCCCGGCACTTGTCGGGGTATATTGGCCAAAACCGGATCTGCCGGCAAATCATCGGTAAAAGTATGGAAAAGTGTCATCACTATAACTGACTTTACAAGATACAAACAACATAAACACCGGGAAGCGCCGCAGGTTTCCATTTAGATACAAAGAATTGTATTGGGATTACATTTCCGGGCATGTCTTACATATGACACGTTTGATAAAAAAGGTTATGGCAGTAATAAAATAAAGATAATGCCGGACGATAAGGTAAAATGGTAATAAAGGTGACCATTCCGGTACGGGGAGCGATGTAGCGCAACCAGTACGCAAACGTGTATGTAGCGACAAAGCCAAATTATAGTTACTAATTTAAAATATCAAAGAGCTTCATTAATATTGGTTTAAGGATAAAATCCATACAATGGTAGTTTTTAATAAAAAAGTGCCATTGGTTATACAAACTCATATCATATTTTATTTGCATGTATCAAATATACCCTTATCTTTGTAGCATACAGGCAGGAAGACCATGTCCGCTACGCTGATGAAAATGTGCTGATCTGATATTTTCAAAGGTACCGAAAAACTATTTATTGCCCCTTTTGTGCCTGTGACACCCGTTGTAAATATATGCTGGCACTTATGCGTTATATACTGTGGCCGCCGATAAAAAAAGGTCTTGCTGATGCTGGTAGGTTCAGATATTATGTGTCTCAGCAATGGTGAAGTTTTGCAAAATATAGATAACCCTATAAAAAAAACAAGATGTGTGTACCAACGGATAACCAACGATTAAAAACGGCTATAAAATGTACCAATCATACACCCACTTTCGTAAATTGATATGTTTAATATGAATAGAAAATCAAAGGGTTATGAAAAAATTGTTAAAAAGTTATGGTGAAAATAAGTAAGTTGAACATAATAAAAAAGACAACACCTAACTAATGAGAAATATTACATTGAAAAGAATTTTAAGTTTTCAACCACAAGTTTATGGATTAATATATTTGGGATTG
>JAYTNJ010000008.1:0-16020 GCA_043748345.1 Saprospiraceae bacterium | reverse complement strand
AAATTGTTCATGTGAAAATTCAAGGCCATGCCAGTCTAAGTCTTTATATCGAGGCACCCAACCTATTGGACTTTCTACTGCTGAAGCCTTTCCATTGATGCGTCCTACGATCCATTTCAAAACGCGCATATTTTCTCCAAATCCGGGCCAGGCAAATTTGCCATTTTCATCCTTTCTAAACCAGTTTACATTAAAAATTCTAGGCGCATCCGGCAAGTTACGCCCGAATTGCAGCCAATGGTTTACATAATCTCCTATGTTGTATCCCATAAACGGTAGCATTGCAAATGGGTCTCTTCTTACAACACCCTGAGCACCAAACGCTGCAGCTGTGGTTTCACTACCCATTGTTGCTGCTGTGTAGACGCCAAAATTCCAATTAAAGGATTGGTAAACTAACGGAATTCCTGTTGCACGTCGACCTCCAAATAAAAATGCTTTTATAGGTACACCTGCAGGGTTGTTCCAATTTTCATCCACTGCCGGATTGGCAAATGCAGGAGCAGTAAAACGGCTGTTGGCATGTGCTGCCGGCTTACCGCTATTTTTATCATATGGCTCTCCATGCCAATCAATGAGACCGTCAGGTACTTCCTTTGTCATACCTTCCCACCAGACATCGCCATCAGGTGTGACAGCAACGTTTGTAAAAATAGTATCTTTTTTTATGGATTCCATCGCATTAGGGTTTGTATCGTAATTAGTACCAGGTGCTACTCCAAAATAACCACTTTCCGGATTAATGGCAATCAATTGTCCGGTTTTATCCCGATGTATCCATGCTATGTCATCTCCAACGGTTGTTATTTTCCAACCAGATAAACTTTTAGGTGGTATAAGCATGGCAAAATTGGTTTTTCCACATGCACTAGGGAAAGATGCGGCAAGGTAAGTTTTCTTTTTTTCGGGTGATTCTACTCCCATAATCAGCATGTGTTCTGCCAGCCATCCTTCTTCATGAGCCATAACTGACGCTATACGCAGGGCAAAACATTTTTTTCCTAGTAAGGCATTTCCACCATATCCACTTCCATAAGAAATGATAAGTCTTTCTTCCGGGAAATGTGTAATATACTTTTCCTGATTGCAAGGCCATTTGATATCTTCCTGCCCTGGTTTCAGTGGAGCACCTAATGAATGTATACATTTGACAAATTCTCCGTTTTCGATAAAGGGCATAGCCTGAGTACCCATTCTTGTCATAATCTTCATATTAACAACAACGTACTCTGAGTCAGTAAGTTGAACACCATATCTGGAGTAAGGCGAACCCAGCGGCCCCATACAGAAAGGTATCACATAAAGTGTTCTTCCTTTCATACATCCTTGCATGAGGTTATTTAGTTTTGATTTCATATCATCAGGTTCCATCCAATTATTGGTTGGTCCGGCATCGTCTTTTTTCCTACTGCAAATGAAGGTTCTGTCTTCGACTCGAGCTACATCGCTCGGATCGCTGAAACATGCATAGCTGTTAGGTCTCTTTATCGGATTCAATTTAATAAAGGTGCCCTTTTTTACTAATAGCTCGCAATAATGATTAAACTCTTCATCAGAACCATTACACCAATAAACGTTTTCTGCCTCGAAGAAAGCTGCCATGTCATTTACCCAGATTTTCAGATCTGTTTTAGTTGACGCTATTCCTGCACCTGTTAAAATTGATTTGTTCATAATATTGTTATTTGATTATGACACAAAAATAAATTATAAATTGATAAAGTTTTATCTTGGTGACAATTATCATTTTTTATCCGAAATAAAGTAAGACAATTAACATTGTTAAACAAATTATTGTTATTCCAAATAATAAGACGTCAAAATATACACAATGTAAAAACAAAATAACTTATTATTCATTCCGAAATTGTTGGTATAATATTACTATACAGTATATAAATTAGTATTGTTGATGGTATTATTATTAATACACAAGAAAAGCTGTGGTGTTGGAAACAATTAATTCGCTATTTGTAAAACTCATATGCTTTTCATTTTTGAAAACTTAAAACACAAGATAAATTCAAATTAAGTAGGAATATGTTCAAAAAATCAGCTCTAGGTTCAAAATAATTTTTAATCTAATGAATTGATAGTGATATAAATCATTGTTTTGGTAAATTGGAAAAAAGTATATTTGAAAAAAACTGAGCAAGAATAATAAAAATGTTTGTTACTTTGCCTTTGCAACCAAATATTAAAATGATAAATCTTATCAGCGATACTTTAACTAAACCAACATCCAAAATGCTAGAATTTATGATGTCAGCAGATGTTGGAGATGATGTTTTTGGAGAAGATCCTACGATCAATCATTTACAAAAAAGAATGGCTGAAATGTTCAACAAAGAAGCTGCTCTTTTTTGCCCATCCGGCACGATGACCAATCAAATAGCCATAAAAGTCAATACTAACCCTATTGATGATGTGATATGTGATAATGATTCACATATTTATCAGTCTGAAACAGGAGGCTATGCTTATAATAGCGGCGTAGGTGTTTCTCTTATACAAGGCCAAAATGGCAAAATAACTGCATCTCAAGTGGAATCAGCAATAAAACCTGGTTTTGATTGGCAGCCTACCAGTAAATTGGTTGTACTCGAAAACACTTGCAATAAAGGAGGTGGATCATTTTATACTTTGGATGAAATTGAGCCTATATATGAATTGTGCAAGAAAAAGGAATTAAAACTACACCTTGATGGGGCGCGGCTTTTTAATGCATTAGTCGAAACAGGAGAAAAAACTGAAGATTGGGGTAAATATTTTAATACTATTTCAGTTTGTATGTCAAAAGGCCTTGGTGCTCCTGTTGGTTCATTACTTATTGGAAATGCTGAAACAATAAAGTTGGCAAAGAGATTCAGGAAAGTAATGGGTGGAGGCATGAGACAGGCAGGTTATCTGGCAGCCGCCTGCAATTATGCACTTGATAATAATATTCCTCGTTTAAAAGATGATAACAGCAGAGCTAAACAAATCGGAGACGTAATAAAAACCAAATCATTTGCAAAATTTCTTAAGCCGGTTTTTACCAATATAATCATTTTCCAGCTTTCAGATGATATAAAAGACGTTGATTTTCTAAGTGTGTTAAAATCCAAAGGTATACTTGCCGCACCATTCGGTGGCAATACCATCAGATTTGTCACCCACCTAGATATAACAAAGGAAATGTGCGATGAAGTTTGTACCATCTTAAATGACCTTTGAATTCAGAATTTAATAGGATGATCGATATTTATAAGGTAAGAAAAGACACACCTTCCTGCGAAAACCAATTGTTTTTCAATAGTGCTGGATCTTCATTGATGCCTACGCCAGTACTTAAACGTATGCATGAGTACCAATTACTGGAAAGTGAAATCGGAGGATATGCCGCTGCTGATACAGAAACAGACTTTATTGCAAAGTTTTATGGTGCCACTGCTGAGCTTTTAAACACAAATCAAAATAATATTGCATTTGTATATAATGCAACCGACGGCTATTCAAAAGCCGTTTCTTCTATCCCTTTTGTAAAGGAAGATATAATACTTACGACGGATGACGACTATATCTCAAATCATCTATTGTTCCTTTCTTTAAAAAAGAGATGGGGAATCGATATTATTAGGTGTAAAAATTTGCCATCAGGCGATTTGGATATTCATGATATGGAAGTAAAAATAAAAAAATACCTTCCAAAACTGGTTTCTGTCACACATATTCCTACTAATTCGGGAAAAATTCAGCCTGTGGAACAAGTTGGCGAGTTGTGTTCACTTTATGATATTTGGTATATTGTAGATGCTTGCCAGTCTGTCGGACAAATTTCAGTTGATGTTCAAAAAATAAAATGTGATTTTCTAAGTGCCACAGGTAGAAAATTTCTGCGTGGTCCAAGGGGAACAGGATTTCTGTTTATTTCAGATAAAGCACTACTGACAGGACTTGAACCGCTGCTTATTGATATGGAAGGAGCTTTGTGGGCCTTAGAAAGTGAATATACCTGTATAAATGGAGCGAAAAGATTTGAATGCTGGGAAAAAAACTACGTCAATCAACTCGGACTGACAGAATCTGTTCAATATGCAAATAGCATAGGGATAGACAATATTTCTAATTACAATGAACAACTCATAATGCATTTAAAAAATGGTCTTCAATCTATCTCTAATATAAGGGTTACTGAAAATGGAAGTAAATCTGGAAGTATAGTCACATTTATGTCAAAAAATCGAAGCCTGGAACAGATTAAAACACTTCTAAATTCAAACCATGTTAGCTATACAGTTGGTCTGCGTAATTTTGCTTTGATAGATTTTAATAAAAAAAATATTGATTGGGCTATCCGATTATCTCCTCATTATTTTAATACATTTGAAGAAATTGAAAAAGTATTGGATTTTCTGAATTGATAATAATTTCAGTTCAATTATCAAAAAAAATTCCTTACAAGTCTTATGATTATATTTATCAATAAACTAAACAATATCATAGTTGTAAAAGGAAAATAAAATCTAAAATTTTCTTTTTAAATTCTGAAATCTCCAGGCAAATGGCCAATAAAGCTCATTTTATGGCCGAAAAAATACCAAATAATGCCTCCTACCGTAGTAAAGACGCCTATTACAATGATCCATTTTGCCGCTTCTTGAGTCAAATCCAAAGTTTTTGAGGATAAACCCCATAATTTATTAATTCAAGGATCTTATTTATTACAAAAGGTTTGTCTTCCTGATAAGTAACTCCAAACCAATCTGATTCTGTACTCAAAACCTTGACATTTAACACATGAGTAGTAATAAGGTGATCTATGAGATTTGGAATATAAAACTCAGAAGTTAGATTTTCACCCTCATTTGCTAAAAATTCTTTAAAAAATGTTTCACAATAATCAAAATACGAAGGGAGAAAACCCCACATATTCATAGAAACAAGGGTGTTTTCACCTAATTCAGAAAATCCTTCATTATCAGGATATTTGATAATCCCATCAGGATCGCGCTTTATTTTAATACATTCTTTTACATTTAAAAGATTTCCATCTTTGCTTACGGAGCAGACACCTCTATTTACAGTGCCATAATCCGATAATGTATTTCGCAAATAAAAGCCTACCACAGAATAATCACCGGAATGCTCATTCTGACTATCTGCAAGAAACGATGCTAGTTGACAAAATGAATCTACGCCATAATAATCATCTGCATTGATGATACCAAAGGGCTCGTCGATTACGTCTTTTGCAACCCAAATCGCATGAGCTGTGCCCCAGGGTTTTTCTCTATCGCAATTATATGAGCTGCCCAATGGCACGGTAGATAGTTCTTGAGATACAAATATCATATCAATTTTACCACCGAGTCTTGTACGAAAATATTTTTCAAACTCCTCTCTAAAATAGTCCCTCACAATAAAAACAACCTTACCAAACCCTGCATTGATAGCGTCATAAAGAGAATAATCAATGATTGTCTCGCCATTAGGGCCAAAAGCATCCATTTGTTTCAATTTGCCATATCTGCTACCCATACCCGCAGCAAGTATTAATAATGTAGGTTTCATGTATAAATAAGTTATTTTTAATGCTGCGCAAAGGTAAATTTTTATAAAGTAAAAGATGCTAAATAGTAATCCCAAAGTTAAAATTGATTAAGACAAAGTTTGTTTAGGTCCAATAACGCAATAATATAAAAATTTACGTGATGTTAATGTCTGTTAACAACAAACAAATTAAATATTTATTAATATCTATCTATTTAATTATCATAATATTAACACAGTAATAATAAATAAGCTGCGCTAAAAATATATTATCAAAAATGCACTTGTAAATCCCAATATACATACCTTTGCGGCATTATTTAAAATTTAAAAATGTATAAAATGAAGAAGCTTTTAGTATTTGCTTTACCATTATTTTTGTTCTCTTGCAAGTCAGGAGTTGAAGCACATAAAGTTGCCATAGAAGGTTTAGGAACATCATGGGATGCTGCTACTGCTGCAGTGACTGGTTTTTCTGAAGGAATCACAAAAGACATGACTTCAATGACTGAAGCTGCGGGTCAAATGATGCTTGATTCTGCTAAAGTTGCAGGCCTTAAAGGTGATGGCGCCACTAAATGGGCAGAAGCTACAACGGCTTTCAAAGCTGCAAGCGATGCTTATGCACCTGTTCAATCAGAATTGAGTGACTTTGTAACTATGTGGACTGAGAAAGCTGCAGGTGTTACAACTTTAAAAGATGGCCTTGCTGCTGGAAAAATCGAAGGAGACATTCCTGCTCAAATTGCAGAATTATCAGGTTTAGTTACACAAGCTAACGAAAAAGTTACAACTTGGACTGCAAAGCAGACTGAATTAAAGACTGCTTCTGACTCAGCCTTAGGTATGTTAAAGGCTGCATACGAAATGGTAGCTAAGAAATAATTTAAAAGTTAATCAAACTAAAAAGGCCATGGCAGTTAAAACGGTTCATGGCTTTTTTTATTTAAAAGATATATTTAAATCAGCTTAAAAGATGCTTTTTGCCTTTTATTTCAGATTCAAATCCTTTCAAAATATAATATGCAGTCTTAGGATTTGTGGCTAGTGGAATATTATGAACATCACATAATCTCATGAGCATTTGCACATCAGGTTCATGTGGATGTCTATCCAGAGGATCTCTAAAGAAAATAACAACATCCAATCCACCTGTTGCAAGAATGGCTGCAATTTGTGCATCACCCCCCTTAGGACCTGAAAGTAAACATTCTACTGCAAAACCTTCTTTTGCAATATGTCCTCCGGTCGTGCCAGTGGCATAAATTTTTGCTTTTATAAGAAAGTTCCTATGCGCAACCACAAAAGAAACCATCTCAGGTTTTTTTCCGTCATGCGCGATCAATCCTACTCTTATCATTTTATAACTATTTAACAAAAGTAATATAAATTAAAACAAATCCTTATTATATATTAATTTTTTTCTACATATTTAGTTTCAAGCTTCAATTTCAAATATGATATCAACATGTCTCTACCCATTTCATAAGATTTATTATTGTTGATGACTAAGTCAACTTTATTGAAGAATGGGAATATAAAAGCTTCAAAAGATGGCAGAACATGGTGCTCATACCTATACAAGACATCTTCAAGAGGATAGTTCCTCTCAACTCTATCCCTTTTAATTCTTCTTATAATTTTCTGAATATCAGTAGCATGAATAAGTATTTTCAAGTCAAGAATATTGAATAATTTAGGCTCATAGAAAACAAAGAGCCCTTCTACAATAATTATTGGTGCCGGTTTTATAAATATTGTACCCGGATATTTCTTTTCATTGTTAAATGTATACTCACTCCTTTCGACCGGCATACCATAAGATAATTTGACAAGGTCAAAATAAAACTCATCAAGCTCCATAGATTCTGGCAAATCAAAGTTTTTGATACCGTTTTCATCTTCTTTTTGAAGGTCTCTTGGTTTGTAATAGTCGTCCTGACAAAGAAAACAAAGTTCATCACTACTAAAATGAGCTTTTATATCTTTTATAAATGACGTCTTTCCCGAGCCACTGCCTCCTGAAATACCTATTATGAATGTGTTTGCATTTTTTAAGCTCATATAACAGGCTAATTGAAAGAATTATTCTATTTTTCGGGCAAATAAACAAACTAATGCTGACGGGGTGAAAAAATTGTTATTAAATTTTTCAATAAAATGAGAAAATGCGTTTAAAGAGCTAGAATTGATTGATTTAAAAGATTTTACTTGGTTTTTATATTTGATCCAATATTACCAAAAAAGATTTATATTAAAATGGATATTAAAATACGTTTGAAAATATTAAGTTTTCTTCAATTTTTTGTTTGGGGTTCATATCTAACATCCTTTGGAAGTTATTTATTTGTCACACTAAAGTTTTCAGGGCTGGAGATAGGTACTATTTTCACTACTTTGGGTATAAGTTCGTTATTCATGCCTGCTTTACTTGGGATTGTGGCAGATAAATATATAAATTCAGAAAAATTACTTGGCATTTGTCATTTTACAAGCGCAATATTTTTAGTTTGGGCCACAATGGTGACTAATTCAGATCAAATGTTTTGGGTCATGTTACTCGTCGCAATGTTTTATATGCCAACCATTGCCCTTACAAATTCTGTTTCTTACAATATTTTAAAACAAAACAATTTTGATGTCGTCAAAGACTTCCCTCCAATCAGGGTTTGGGGCACTATTGGTTTTATAGTTGCTATGTGGGTAGTTGATTTACTAGGGTGGACGATAAGTAAAAATCAGCTAATAGTCGGTGCTATTTCAGGGATTTTGTTATCTCTTTATTCATTTTTCTTACCCAAATGTCCCCCCTCAAAACCAAATCAAAATAAATCTTTGTCTTCAATCTTAGGATTGGATGCCTTTATATTATTCAAACAAAAAAAAATGGTAATATTCTTTGTTTTTGCTATGCTCTTGGGAGCTGCTTTACAAATTACCAACATGCTGGGGCAGGATTTTCTTGGAGATTTTGGAAAGATTGATGAGTATAAATCATCTTTTGCAGTACAACATCCTGGTATACTAATGTCTGTGTCACAAATTTCAGAAACATTGTTTATTCTGGCTATACCTTTTTTTCTCATCAGATTTGGAATCAAAAAAGTCATGCTTTTGAGTATGGTTGCCTGGGTATTAAGGTTCGGATTATTTGCCATTGGTAATCCTAATAATGGTTTGATATTATTAATCTTATCTATGATAATTTACGGACTTGCTTTTGACTTCTTCAATATTTCAGGATCTCTTTTTGTTGAAAAAGAAACGGATCCAAAAATTCGCTCGAGTGCTCAAGGTCTGTTTATGATGATGACAAACGGACTCGGGTCAATTATAGGAGCAAAAGGTTGTGGGTTTGTTGTCGACTATTTTTCTACAAATGGATTAAAGGATTGGCAAAGTATATGGTTCACTTTTGCTGCTTATTCTTTGGTCTTGGCATTTTGTTTTCCTTTTATATTTAAATACAAACACAACCCTGCTGAATTAAAAGTATTAAACCATTAAATCATAATGGCTTTTACATTTATTACAAAAGCCAGATCCATAAGCTATTAAATTACATAATTTTTGAAGCATATTAAAATGTTTTGAGTCCAATTAAGGCAACTCCTTTAATATTCGTCTCCAAACGCAAAGATAGGCTTCCTATTCATCCACTTACCATCGGTAAAATCAGGAAATGACTGTGGCTCTCCTCCCTGCGCAATGGATTGCTCTGATAAACACGTAATAACTGCCCAACTTGCGTGATCATATACATCAAGTGGCATAGGTTCTTTCCTTTTAAATGCTTCTATGAATGCATTCATAACAAACCAGTCCATTCCACCATGACCGGCACCTGAAGCATCACTTTCATATTTTTTCCACAATGGATGATCATATTCCTTTAAATAGGTTTCTGCTGATTCCCATTTATGTGAAGGACTTTTACCTTCTATATAAAGTGACTTATTTACGTCCATCCATATTCCATTAGTACCCTGAACCCTGAAACCCAATGAATAAGGCCGAGGTAAATTAGTATCATGTGTTAAGGTAATTGTTTCACCATTCGACGTCATAATGTTAGTAGTAATAACATCCCCAAGTTTGAAATTGATTTTGGCATTGGGGTGCTGATTTCCTCCTTTTGGATGGTCAAGGATAAACTTATTAAGTCCCCGAGCTTTGGATGCCATAGAAGTTAAATACTCAAACCTGTTACCTCTGTTATTATTTATGCAGCTACCAACTGGTCCTATTCCATGTGTAGGATACAATTCTCCGTTTCTGTGTACTGAATGATTAGTCCGCCATTTTGCCTCACTATACCCCTTTTCGCCAAATTCCACACCACCACCGTAGGTATTAGCACCATCATTAAACTTTACTTCGCGTAAATCATGCTGATATCCCCCTTCAAGATGTATTAGTTCTCCAAACATATCTTTCCTCACCATATTCAATATTGCCATGACATCCCGACGGTAACACACATTTTCCATAATCATAAATGGAGTTAGGGTCTTTTCGTAGGTGCGCACCAGCTGCCAGCATTCATCAATGCTCATAGCTCCGGCCACTTCACAAGCCACTGCTTTGCCAGCATTCATAGCATCGACAGCCATGGGCGTATGCCATTCCCAAGGAGTACAAATGAATACAGCATCAATGTCTTTTTGGTTCAGAAGATTCTTATAAGCATAAGGCCCATCGGTATATAAAGCTGGCTTTTTTTGGCCGGACTTCTCAACAGATTTAATTGCTTTTGCAGTGGCAATCGGGTCTATATCACAGATAGCCGCTATCTCAATATCCTTCCTTAATAATGCCAGATCAAGAGTACCAAGTCCCCTTGCACCTACACCAATGAATCCAATTTTTACTTTATTAGTAAACCAATTTGAATTTCCTATACTAAAACCATTTGTTGCAAGACCCAAAGCTGCAATGGCAGAAGTCTGTTGTATAAATTTTCTTCTTTTCATTTCATTCTATTTTTAGCAAAAGTAAGTAATAGTTTCCTTTAATAAAAAAAACAATCTATTAGGTATATTTTTAAATTCGAAAATAAGTTGTCAGCTTTGCGTTATTAAATATTTTAATTTATGAGTAGACAATTTTATTGTTTGGAAATTATATTTGGAACACCAGAATTTGATGAAGCGTTAAACCTAAGATATAATATATTACGAAAACCATTGAATATGGAGTATGAAGCTGAAGACATTGCTAAAGAATTTGACTCAATTCATTTAGGATGTTATGACAATATTACAAACGAGATTGCTGGAGTTCTGGTTTTAAAACCCCTCGATAAACATGTATTAAAAATGCGGCAGGTTGCCGTAGACGTAACTTACCAATCTAAAGGAGTAGGGACATTTTTAGTCAGTGAAAGTGAAAAGTTAGCTAAATCATTGGGCTATATTAAAATAGAGCTTCATGCCAGAGATACAGCGATTGATTTCTATTTAAAATCCGGGTATAGTTCGTCAGGTTTAGTTTTTAAAGAAGTCGGTATTGACCATCAATTTATGTCAAAAAATTTGGATTTATTTTTATAATTTTATAACATTCTCTACTAAAAAATCGTAAATACTCATTCTATATCAAAGTATTAGCGAATGTTTGTTAATGATATTCAAACTACTTTTACATATCGAAAAATTACAATATCATTGTGGTGAAATCTTTTTAATATATAAAATTCAAGTACATGAAAAAGTCATTAATCTTAGGTCTATTTGTTGTTATTGCTTTGGCTTCTTGCAAAAATAAAGCTGAAGCTCCTGCTGAAACTCCTGCTGTTGAAGTACCTGCTGAAGCACCTGCAATGGTAGATACTACCGCTCAAGCTGCTCCTGCTGACACAACTGCTGCACAGAAGTAATTTAAGTAGCCCTTTTCGTGGTTGATCTGCGCTAAGAGCATAAAATATTGCCCGTCCAATAATAATTGGATGGGCATTGTTTTTTTATCTAACCAGCAGGATAAATTTTAAATCAAATAAAAGTTAACCCTATCCTAATAATCTTATAAAAATATTTTAAACCCTATTAAAGTATTAATCAGTCTTTAGACGGATATCATCCATGATATCTTCAACATTTTCCAATCCCACCGAAAGCCTGATTAATCCATCAGTAATTCCTGCTGCAGTTCTCTCTTCCTGGCTAAGTTTCGAATGGGTAGATGACGCCGGATGTGTAATTATTGTTCTTGTATCACCCAGATTAG
Organism: Saprospiraceae bacterium; assembly: GCA_043748345.1. GTDB lineage: Bacteria > Bacteroidota > Bacteroidia > Chitinophagales > Saprospiraceae > OLB9. The sequence goes on along the minus strand of JAYTNJ010000008.1, from coordinate 4,263 downwards.
CACTTAGTGACATCATTTGTCTTGCATCAATTAATGTCTTTCCCGCTTCAAGACCTCCTTTCATCTCAAAACTAATCATACCTCCTCCCGCTTTCATTTGCTGCCTTGCAATATCAAATCCTACGTTTGAAGGTAGGAATGGATATTTAACTTCCAAAATTTCATCACGGCTCTCCAACCATTGGGCTATTTTTAATGCATTTGAGCAGTGTCTATCCATCCTGACAGCAAGAGTTTCCAAGCTTTTAGACAATACCCAGGCATTGAACGGAGACAGTGTAGGTCCGGCATTTTTCATAAAAGGGTAAATCTTTTCTATTAAATACTTATTAGCAATAATCGCACCCCCTAATACTCTACCCTGACCATCAATATATTTTGTTGCAGAGTGAATGACTATATCTGCTCCGTAAGTAAGGGGTTGCTGCAAATAAGGAGTTGCAAAACAGTTATCTACAATCAGAAGAATTCCATGTTTTTTGCAAAAAGACGCCGCACTATTTAGGTCAATGATGTCAAGTCCAGGGTTAGATGGAGTTTCAAGATAAAAAAACTTAGTATTGTCTCTTATTAAATTCTCCCACTGAGAGAAATCCAAAGGGTCTACGTAGCTGTACGTTACACCCCATTTCTGAAAATAATCTTCATTTATTCTAAATGTTGAACCAAAGACGGCTCTCGACATGAGTAAATGGTCGCCCGAAGATAATAAAGTTGCAAAGGTGGAAAAAATAGCAGCCATGCCGCTGGATGTTGCAATACAATCATCTCCTTGCTCCAGAGCAGCCATTTTTAATTCAAATTCCCTTACTGATGGATTAGTAAATCTTGAATATATATTACCTGATTCTTCATTAGCAAATAATGATCTCATATTTTCAGCATCTTCAAAAACAAAACTTGAAGTGGCAAAAATAGGAGTACTATGTTCCTGATGTTGTGATCTTTCTGTCTGTAATCGAATCGCCAATGTTTCAAACTTCATACTCTTTTTTTAAACATTTTCATTTAACCCAGGTGACCTAACTTCAACAGAATGAGTAATTTCTACTGATTTTGCAAGCATTAGTGAAACTGAACAATACTGTTCCATAGATATTTCCACAGCTTTTTTTGCTTTGTCTTCTTTTACTTCTCCGACTATTATGTAGTGCATGTGTATTTTTGTAAAAACGGCAGGAATAGCATCGGCCCGCAAGCCATCTATTTCTACAGTAATAGATTTAATATCCTGACGCATTTTTTTTAATATCATTTCAACATCAACCGAGCTGCAAGCCCCCGCAGCCATCAATACTGATTCCATAGGGCTTACGGCTTGCTTATCACCGGAGAGTTGTAAACTTTGTCCCCTGTCATTAGTTCCTTTAAAATTTAGGTCACCAAAAGTCGATTCAAGAAATACTTTCATTCTATTATAATTTAGTTCTAAGTAACAATTGAGAGGCAAAAGTAAGTAAACGGATGTTTTCGTCATGAAAAATCCTAAATTAATCCAACAATAAATATAAGTTTCGCTAAAACGTAGTAATTTTACATTCTATTTTAAAATTTATAAACAACATATGTTTACTATAAATATTTATATTAAGTTTGCCATCATCGGCATTTGTTTGGTGGGTGGGATTGTTTTATCTTTTATTCTAGGTTTTGGTTATACTTGGATTTTCATCCTTATCGGGTTGCTTTTCCTTGCCAGTTACATTTTTTTGGGAACTGTTCAATCTGCTTCTGAGATGCTTCAAAAGATGAATTTTGAAGGTGCAGAACAAAGGTTAAAATTAACTTATTTCCCAAATCTACTATATGTAACTAACAAAGCTTTTTATTACATACTAAAAGGGAGTCTTGCTGCACAACGTAAAGATAATAATAATGCTGAAGCTTTTTTTAATAAAGCCCTCTCATTAAACCTGCCTTCTGATAATGAAAAAGGAATGGTATTACTTCAATTGGCAGGAATCCAGGCTCAAAAAAATAATTGGACTGGTGCAAAAAACTACTTTTATCAGGCCAAAAACTTAAAAATAACAGAAAGTGCACTGAAAGAGCAGTTTAAACAGTTTGAAACTGCGATTAATAATAGGGGCCAGATGAAACTGGCTCAAAGTATGGGAATGAAATCGGGTCAAATGGTTATGCCAGGCGGAAAGAGAAGACGACCTAAAATGAAATAGTAAGTATAATTTCTAAAAGTTGATTAATTAAACTAAATTTTAGTATTATCTCAATTTTTATTTTTTATTAAATTGTTCAGATATTTGCAACTTGATGAGTATCATTATTTGAATAATCGAGTGTCTTAATTAGTTTAAAATGTAAATAATAACATGATGTCTCCACTTAAACAAAAAATGAAATCCTACACGCTGCCACAACAAATCCAGCAGATGGGCTTATATCCATTTTTCAGAACCATTGAATCCGAACAAGACACTGTTGTAAAAATTAATGGAAAAGATGTATTGATGTTTGGTTCCAACAGTTATCTAGGTCTTACCAACCATCCAAAATTAAAAGAAGCTTCCATAAAAGCTATACATAAATATGGGTCAGGATGTGCGGGTTCACGATTTTTGAATGGCACATTGGATATTCATTTAGAATTAGAAGAAAAACTTGCAAATTATGTAGGAAAACCAGGAGCCTTGGTATTTAGTACCGGTTATCAAGTAAATCTCGGAGTAATATCGTCCATTCCCGGAAGACATGATTATCTGATTCTTGATGATTTGGATCACGCATGTATTATAGACGGAGCTAGATTGTCATTTGCTAAAGTAATGAAGTACAGCCATAATAGTATGGAATCACTTGAAAAGGCTTTAAGCAGATGCGAACCGGACAAAATAAAACTAATAGCAATAGACGGTGTTTTCAGCATGGAAGGTGATATTGCTAAATTGCCAGAAATAGTACAACTTGCAGAAAAATATAACGCTAGCATTATGGTTGATGATGCTCATGGCTTGGGGGTTTTAGGGAAAAACGGAAGAGGTACTGCAGATCATTTTGGTCTTACAGATAAGGTTGATCTAATCATGGGTACTTTTAGCAAATCGCTTGCAAGTATCGGTGGTTTCATTGCTGCAGATTTAGATACCATAAATTATCTTAAACACAATGCCAGGTCTTTGATATTCAGTGCCAGCATTGCGCCTGCAAATGCAGCCAGTGTTATTGCAGCCATTGACCTTATACAGTCTGAACCGCAAAGAATTCAGCATCTTTGGGAAAATACGCATTATGCAATGAAGATACTTAAAGAAGCTGGTTTCGATACAGGTCACTCTGTTACTCCAATTATACCTATATTAATCAGAGATGATTTTAAAACTTTCCAACTTACAAAGCTTGCCCTTGATCATGGAATATTTGTAAATCCTGTGGTTTCTCCGGCAGTTCCAAGTTCATCTTCTCTCATTAGATATTCCTTAATGGCGACTCATACTAAAGATCAGATAGACCGTTCAGTAGAAGTACTTCATAAAATTTCCAAAGATATTGGAGTGTTTGATGAGTCAAAAGAAGCTCTAAGTGTGTACGATATTCTTAACTAATTAAAAAATAGTTGTCCATCTTAGTGAATTTACATAATTTTGACTAAGTACTTGCCAATTTTTTTATTGTGAATTTGCATTATTCTAATGATTAATATGTCAGTTTTAATTCAGGAAGTTTCTTTTGAAAAAGGAATATCTGACTTTATTAACTTCCCACATGACTTGTATTACAACGATAAATGTTATGTCCCGGAAATTTATATGGGTCAAAAGGATATGATGAATCCCAAAAAGTATCCTTTTCACCAATACGGTAAAGTAAAATATTTTTTAGCTAAAAAAGGTGGAAAAATTGTAGGTCGTATAGCAGCTATTGACAATAAAAACTATAATAATCATCATAAAAGTAATGTAGGATTTTTTGGATTTTGTGATTTTATAGAAGATCAGGAAGTTTTAGAAGCATTAATGAATAAGGCCAAAGAATTTGCTAATGAAAATGGACATGATTATCTTATGGGACCGACCAATTTTACAACTAACGAAACTGCTGGAACCTTGGTAGAAGGATTTGACGATCCTCCCAAAATATTGATGACATATAATAAGCCTTACTATGGAAAACTTTTAGAAAATTACGGTCTTCAAAAAGAAATGGATTTATATGCTTACATGATATTGACGGCAAATGCTTCTGATAAATCTATGAGAATTGCTGATGCTGTGGAAGCTCGTTTAAAAACCAAAGGCATCATTATCA
>JAYTNJ010000007.1:0-2800 GCA_043748345.1 Saprospiraceae bacterium | reverse complement strand
GGGAAAAGATACCTTAAAGTATATACCTTGGATCAAAAATGTCTGTGGTGAACGGTTATATTCAGCTTAAAACGTTTGATCTCAGTTCTTCAATTTGATGTACGGTTTTCGGCAATGATCTGCCCAGCAACTGACTTCCCTGATTTGTGATTAAAAAATCTTCTTCTACACGTATGCCACTGAAATTTTTATAAGTCTCCAGCTTATCGTAGTGAATGAAGTCCATAAATTTTCTCTCGGCTCTCCACATATCTATCAGAATTGGGATGAAGTAAATACCCGGCTCTACAGTGAGTACAAAACCGGTTTCCAGTTCTTTTCCCAAACGTAGCGATTTCATGCCGAATTGGGTGCTTTTTTTGAAAGTATCATTATAACCTACATACTGTTCACCGAGATCTTCCATATCGTGTACATCCAGCCCCATCATATGTCCGAGACCGCATTGGAAAAACATAGCGTGAGCACCAACGGAAACAGCTTCAGCAGGATCTCCTTTAGTTAAGCCCAGGTTTTTCAGACCTGTAAAAATATTTTCACACGCTTTGATGTACACGTCCTTATATGTAATGCCAGGTTTAAGCATCTGTACAGCAGCTTCGTGGGTTTGGAGTACTACTTCATAAATATCTCTTTGTTGCTGGGTAAATAACTTACTCACTGGAAAGGTACAAGTCATATCTCCCGCATAATGCATATCAGTTTCTGCGCCAGCATCACATAATATCATTTGACCGTCCTGTATGGTATTGCCATGATAATGGTTATGAAGTGTTTCACCATGTACGGTAAGAATAGTAGCAAAAGAAAGGTCTCCTCCGCCTTTTAGGGCTTCTTTATGTACTTCGGCCACTATTTCATATTCTTTCATGCCGGGTTTTGCGTATTTCATGGCAGCCAGATGCATATTGGCGGTAATGTGTACGGCACGATTGATTTCATCTATTTCGCAAACTTCTTTGATAGATCGCTGGTGGATAACAGCTTTTATCAAAACGAGGGAAGCATGATCGGAAATGGAGTGGAAAGGTCTATCCATCCATTGAGATAGCCGGATGATATTGTCATGTCGATAAGGAGGCAGATAGTGAATGCTCCTACCTGAATTTTTTACTTTCTGAACATAGGAATCTATCTGTCCAAAGTCATGGGTGACAGAAACTCCTACTTTTTGGGCCATTTCTGACATTGACGGCAGCGTACCTGTCCATACTATATCATCTATCGTTAATTCGGTACCGAAAATGATTTCCTCACCACTATCTATATCAATGATTGCAGCAAGCCCCGCCACATCCAGCCCAAAATAGTACAAAAAGGTACTGTCCTGTCTGAATCTATAGGTATTGTCCCTATAATTCATCGGTGCTTCGTGATTGCCCAAAAGCAATATGAAGCCTTTTCCAATTTTTTTCCTTAAAACAAGTCTTCTGTTTATGTATGTCTGTGTATCAAATGTTCGGAAATGCATTAGCGGGGTATTTGTTTTTGTAAACAGATAGGTAAGGTAGGTAAATATTTGAGAAAATATCAAAGTATGTTGTAAAAATGGGAATTTATTTATGGCGATGTCGATAAAAAATTATTTTTTTTCATTTTGATAATTATGGACAACGGATAATATTAATTCTGCGCAAATATTTTTTTCCTTATTATTTTATAAAAGTTGTAGGGTGAAATTAAAATATTATAGTTATCAAATGTTATTTTGTTTAATAAATATATATAAAATATTAAACAAAAAATAAACATTTTTTCAGTTTATTTATTTCTCCAATAATTATTTAACACTATAATTTTTACTAAACTTTAAAATTAAAAAAATGAAATCTTTAAAATTTTTATTACTATTTATGTCCTTTACTACCCTTTTTACAGCATGCAGTGAAGAAGACGAAACACCTGTTGTTGCTAAAAGTGTGGTCGATGTTGTTGTAGATAATCCTAATTTCACCTTGCTCGAAGCAGCGGTAATTCATGCAGGGCTTGTAGATGCACTAAAAAATCCTGCAATTACAGTTTTCGCACCCACCGATGATGCTTTCAAAGCAGCGGGTTTTGCAACTGAGGCTGCCATCAAAGCTGCTAATAAAACCGTAATTTCTTCTATACTTCAAAACCATGTAATAGGAAGTCTGGTGCCTGCATCAGCTATTCAGGTGAAAGATAATGCAGAGGTTTTATCTCTAAATACAGCAAAATTATATGTAACTAAAAATGCGTCAGGTGTTTCTGTAAATGGAGCAAACGTAACAACAGCTGACGTGAAAGCAGAAAATGGTGCTATAATTCACATAATAAATGCTGTTCTTTTAACTGAAACTAAAAATATTGTTGCTTTGGCACAGTCAAATCCTAATCTTTCATATTTAGTGGCTGCTGTTCTGAGAGCAAATGAAGGTTCGACCAAAGTAGTGACGGTATTAAGTGGAGCAGGACCTTTGACAGTTTTTGCACCTACTAATGCGGCATTCATAAAAGCAGGATTTCCTACTGTAGCTTCTATTCAAGCTGCTGATCCTAACTTACTTGCTGGTATATTGACTTACCATGTAGTGGCAGCGAGAGTGTATTCTACAAATTTGGTCACTGGAAATGCCACAACAGCAAATGGTGCGACATTGGGTGTTAATTCTGCCAATGCGACGCTTAAAGGAAAAAGTAATACAGGTGATTCAAAAATTACTGCCGTTAATATTCCGGCTAGTAATGGAGTGGTGCATCTAATAGATACAGTATTGTTACCTTAAACAAGGGACTACTTACTTAAAAAGCCTGTCGATTTTTCGACAGGCTTTTT
>JAYTNJ010000006.1:0-4373 GCA_043748345.1 Saprospiraceae bacterium | reverse complement strand
GGGGCCAAAAAGGTAAATTATAAACTTCGTGATGCCAATTATTCGAGACAAAGGTATTGGGGCGAGCCTTTCCCCATTAAATATGACAAAGATGGCGTTACCTACGTATTGGACAATCAGGAATTGCCCCTAACTCTACCTGAGCTTGAAAATTTTCAGCCAGCTTCGGGGGGAAAATCTCCTGTGGCAAGAGCAGAAGACTGGGTGACTCAGTATGAAGGAATGGAACTTGAAACTGATACTATGCCAGGGTTTGCGGGCTCCTCTTGGTACTTTCTAAGGTATATGGATGCAATTAATGACCAGGTATTTGCATCCAGAGAAGCCATACATTACTGGCAGGATGTAGATTTGTATGTAGGTGGTACAGAGCATGCTGTAGGCCACCTGATGTACAGCAGATGCTGGCATAAATTTTTGTACGATCTGGGATATGTCCCTACGATAGAGCCTTTCAAAAAGTTGATCAACCAGGGTATGATAACGGCGTACGGTTATTATGCAGAAAACCTTAAAATTGGCATTGAAGAAACTGCGTTCATCGGGAATGGTAAAGATGTCAATCAAAGTGAAAATTTTCATATTGGCAGTCCCATAAGATTGCCATACGTAAATGATTATTTAGACAACCAAAACAGGCTCACCAAAGAGAAATTTTCTGAATATATCAAAAACATAGGTCATCTATATAATGTCAATGGAGATACATCCAAATACTATTGGATTGAAAATGAAGACGGTGAAGATTACTTTACCGTCAATGTTGTGCAGGAAAAAATGTCCAAATCAAAATACAACGTTCAGAATCCTGATGAAGTGGTATCAAAATATGGAGCGGATTGCTTTCGTATGTATGAGATGTTTCTCGGTCCTATCGAGCAGTCCAAGCCGTGGGACACCAAAGGTATCGACGGAGTCAATCGTTTTCTAAGAAAATATTGGAGCCTTTTCTACTCTGATGTAGGCTGGGAAATATCTTCGGGAGCACCAACTGGGGAAGAATATAAAATCCTTCACACCACTATAAGAAAAATTACAGATGATATCGAGCGTTTTTCTTTCAATACTTGTATTAGTGCTTTTATGATGTGTGTCAACGAACTTAAACGGCTGGAATGCAACAAAAAAGAAATTCTCGAACCGCTCAATATTCTTCTGGCACCTTTTGCCCCCTTTATTACAGAAGAATTGTGGTCATTGCTTGGACACGCATCATCGGTGCATACCGAAATCTTTCCGGTGTATGATCCGAAATATCTGCTGCAGAATACTGTAGAATACCCGGTTTGCGTAAATGGTAAAAAACGGGATATGGTAGAGGTTTCTTCACAGCTTTCGGTAAAAGAAATTCAGGAAATAGCGCTGACCTTACATAATGTCAAAAAATATGTTGAAGGAAAAGAATTGCTGAAAGTTATAGTAGTACAAGGCAAAATGATAAATTTAGTAGTAAAGGAGTAAGGTCTGTATTTTTTGAAGATTTTTTCAATAGGGATTAGTAAAAGTATATTGTTTATAAGTAATATTGAGATTTAATTGTAAAAATTGAATTTAAAGCATTATTATATTATGAAACAGATTTTGTTTTTCTTACCCTTGCTCTTTTCTTATATTACAGTTCATGCACAATCCACTCCTTCAAAAACATTTGACAACCTTAAATTTCGATACATTGGCGTGGATGGGAATCGTTCTATAGCTGTAGTCGGTGAGCCAGGAAATCCTATGGTTTCTTATATTGGTGCAGCATCAGGCGGCATATTTAAAACGGAAGATGGTGGTATAAATTGGATACCCATTTTTGATGATCAGGATGTAGCTGCGATCGGGTCACTAGCCTTGGCTCCTTCTAACCACAATCAGATTTGGTGCGGTACAGGTGAAACATTTGTGATCAGACCTGCGCATCAGTATGGTAATGGTATCTATAAATCTTCTGATGCAGGCAAAACATGGAAGCATATGGGCCTCGAAACATCTGCACGTATAGGAAGAATAGTAGTTCATCCTATTGACACAAATACAATATATGCAGCTGTGCTGGGAAATACTCATGCCCCACAGCAAGATAAAGGAGTATATAAAACCATAGACGGAGGCAAAACATGGGAAAAAATATTTTTTATCAATGAATATACCGGATGTAATGAAATAGAAATTGATCAAAATAACCCAAATATACTTTTTGCAGCTATGTGGCAGGTCGATGTTAAAACCTGGGGATTAAATTCCGGAGGGGAAGGCAGTGGTATTTATCGTTCTACAAATGCAGGTAAATCTTGGGAGGCCATGAGTGTAAGAGGCATCGAATTTGGAAAAAATCATCCCGTAGGCAAAACTTCAGTGTGTATCGCTCCCACAAATTCCAATGTGGTGTATGCACTTATAGAAGATAAGGAACCTAGACTTTACCGAACTGAAAACGGTGGCAATATCTGGACATTAATGAAAAAAGACCATTCTATGGCCCAACGGGCACCGTATTATACCAGAGTCCGTGTATCCACAGCCAGTGCTGATGAGGTATATACGATATGTGTCAATATTTTAAAATCTAAAGACGGTGGAAAAACCTGGATCAAACCTGAAGGTAGTCCATGGGCAATGGGTGGAGATTGTCATGATATGTGGTTCGACCCTAAAAATCCTAACAGACAAATGGTTGCTCATGATGGATGTATGAATATGAGTATGAACGGAGGTAAATCCTGGCAAAATATAAACCTTCCTATTGCACAAATGTATCATATCGCCGTTGATAGTATGATACCATACCATGTATTGGGAAACCGACAAGACGGATATTCATATCGTGGACCCAGCAACAGCAGGACAGGAAGTATCACACTGAGTCAATGGCAAAATGTGGGAGGCTGTGAATCCGGATTTGCGCAGGCGGATCCTTTTAACCCTAATCTTATATGGTCAGGTTGTTATGATGGTGGCCTTGACGTGACGGATATGCGTACAGGTATAGCTCGGGATGTTCGGGTATGGCCCGAGACTCAATACGGTTGGAAACCGACAGATGTTAAATATCGATGGCATTGGAATTTCCCAATGGTCTTATCCCGACATCGTCCCAATACTATATGGGTTGGCAGCCAGTTTATTCACAAAACAACCAATGCAGGCCAGTCATGGGAGGTTATAAGTCCTGATTTAACGAGTGCAGATCCAAATAAAATGGATAATTCCGGAGGTATTGCGTTTGATAATCTATATACTTGGGATGGGTGTACGACTCTAAACATGGCAGAATCTCCGGTTGCAGACGGTATACTTTGGGTAGGTACCAATGATGGCATGATCCAAGTAACTACTGATGGAGGTAAAAACTGGATTAATGTTACAAAAAATATTCAGAATCTTCCTGAAGGTGGTTCAGTATCATGTATAGAACCTTCCTACTTTGACGCAGCTACATGTTATATATCATACCGATTTATCTATGTTGGAAATACTCAATCATTTATCTATAAAACGACAGATTATGGTAAAACTTGGAATAAGATCATTGGTGATATTCCCCAAAACCAATCTTCTACAGTATTTCAAATAAAGGAAGACCCATCCCTTAAAGGAATGCTGTATGCTGGCACAGATAATGGTTTGTATTTTTCATCAAATGACGGAAAAACCTGGACTAGATTAAGAAGCAATCTTCCACCTGTTCCTGTTTATGGGATTGCTGTTCAAAAACATTTTGGAGACCTTGTCATTGGAACATATGGCAGAGGATTTTATATCCTCGATGACCTCACCCCTCTTCGGGAATGGGCTGAAAACGTAGAAAAAAAGCCAAATCACCTCTTTACTCCCAGATTGGCCTACAGATTTCAACGACTTCAGGGCACGCACGCAGAAAGCGGTTCGTTTCCCGGACAAAACCCATCCTATGGAGCTCAAATTAATTATTACCAAAAAGATACCCTGGCAATATCTGCAAAAATTATTGTCCTAAACCTAAAAGGGGATACCATCAGAAAATATGATGCGGTCAACAAAACCGGCATATTAAGATTAAATTGGGATTTGCGTGGAGAAGCTGCAAAACTGCCAAAGTTGGTCACTAAACCAAGGGATAAAGAGTGGGTGGAATTTGAAAAAGATGGTACCAGGCCAGTATATCCCTGGGATCTTGATATGCAGCCTGGTTTGAATGCTCCGGTTGTTCCAGAAGGCAAATACAAAGTTCAATTCATAGCTGATAATAAAGTGCAGGAACAATTCATTGAAGTCAGAAAAGATCCGGGTATGCCGAATTCAAGTGTTGATATCCAAAAGCAGTATGAATTTGGAACAAAACTAAATAACGATATCAAAGCAACAGTAAAGCTTATCGAAGATATGGAAAAACAAAGGCTGGTACT
>JAYTNJ010000005.1:0-12189 GCA_043748345.1 Saprospiraceae bacterium | reverse complement strand
AAAAAATAAACATTTAAATTTTTAGTATATGATTTTTTTTGATTTGTTTGAAATATTATAAGTTTGGAATAAAGTAATCTGGTTTATCGTAGATCAGGTAATTAGTATGTAAATTTTAACCACCCAATGATTTGATAATTTCATATTCTACCCCTCTCAACTCCGCCAACCCTTTGAGTCTGCCTACACCTGAATATCCACTTTCTAACTCCATGTCAGAATAATCATCTTTTGCGTCATGTCTTTCCAGTATAAAGAGATCAAAAATAGAATAGTCGTCTTTTTTGAAATAAAGTATTTCTCCTCCGTCTTCATTTATTTAATTAACATCGGTACGTAACCAATCCAACAATGGTATAAAATTATACGTAATCACTTTGAGACCCGCTTTAGCTAAGTTTTTCAATGATTCGATATAGTTGGCAATGAGTATGTCTCTGTCATCGTAACCAAGCTTAATGTGATCGTAAGCGGGAAGACTTTCTACGACTTCCCAGGATAATTGATGCAGAACTATATGTGCTTTGTATTTGACTATCTCATCATAAGGCCATATTTCTCCCGGAACATATTGGTGAAAAGCGCTCACAAAGGCGCCCTTATTACTATTAATGATCACAAAACAGGCATGGCAAAGAAAAGGTTAGTTAAATCTAAAAATGCAAAGCAGGTATCAAAAGCCATCATAAAAGCCTTGAAACCAAACAAGGAAGCATTACATACAATCACTTCAGATAATGGAAAAGAATATGCAGAACATTTATATATCAGTAAACAAGTAGGTACCGATTTCTATTTTGCAGAACCATATTGTAGCTGGCAAAGAGGAGCAAATGAAAATTTAAATGAATTGATTAGACAATATTTTCCAAAGAAGACTAATTTTGAGCAATTAACCTGGAGAGAATTAAAAAAAGTGGAAACACAATTGAATAACAGACCAAGAAAAAGATTGGGTTTTAAAACACCTTTAGAAGAATTTTATTTTTTAACTAAAGTTGCATTTGCAGCTTGTATTGAGGAATTCTTTTCTTGGGCTATGTAATTTTAATGAAAAATACTTAGATATTTCCAATGTACGCAATCGGGTTTGATTTAGGCAGTTCATCAGTAAAAGCATCTATTGTAGCTATAGATAACAGTCAAGTCATTGCTACTGGTAAGTTTCCGGATTTTGAAATGCCTATTCAAGCAAAAAAATTGGGCTGGGCAGAACAGAATCCGGAAATGTGGTGGCAAAATGTTTGTACTTTGACACAAACTTTACTAAAGGAAAACCATATAGATTCTTTAAATATTAAATCCATTGGTATTGGGTATCAGATGCATGGTTTAGTGCTGGTGGATAAAAATAAAAACGTACTAAGACCATCTATTATTTGGTGTGACAGCCGAGCAAGCAGTATAGGTGAGCAAGCTTTTCATGATTTAGGAAGTGAATATTGCTTGGGACACTTATTAAATTCTCCTGGAAATTTTACGGCTTCCAAGTTAAAATGGGTCAAAGAAAACGAACCCGATATCTTCGCAAAAATACACAAATGGATGCTGCCAGGTGACTATATCGCAATGAAGTTTACGGGCGAAATTCTCAGTACTTCATCAGGTTATTCAGAAGGTATGTTCTGGGATTTCAAGAACAATAAGCCTTCAACTGTCCTCATGGAATACTATGGTATTCCTTCTGAAATCATGCCCGATATTGCAAATACATTTTCCATCCAGGGAAAACTGACTAAACAGGCTGCTGAAAATAGCGGGTTGGCTGTGGGTACTCCTGTGACTTACAGAGCAGGTGACCAGCCAAACAATGCAGTATCTTTAAAAGTATTGCAACCCGGTGATGTTGCCGCCACAGGTGGTACTTCCGGTGTTGTCTATGCCGTTACTGATAAGTTAGATTATGACGCTCAATCTCGTGTCAATGGGTTTGTACATATCAATCACACAACAGAGCAAAACAGAATTGGCCAATTATTGTGCATCAATGGGTGTGGAATCTTATATGCTTGGATGAGAAAAAATATTGCACTTACGGAGATGACATATCAAAAGTTAGAAAAAGAAATAGAGCAGATCCCTGTAGGTTGTGAAGGTTTACTGATACTTCCCTTCGGTAATGGAAGTGAAAGGATGCTCAATGACAAAATGATCGGGGCTCGTATAGATAATCTTCAGTTCAATATTCATAGCCGCTGGCACATGTTTAGGGCTGCTTTGGAAGGGATAGTATTTTCTTTTGCTTATGGTGTGGATATATTAAAGTCGATAGGTGTTCGGCCGTCGGTCATCAAAGTTGGAAATGATAATCTTTTTTTATCAAAAACATTTTCTGATACGATGGCCAATTTGCTACAATGCAACATAGAAATGTATGATACAACCGGTGCTACAGGAGCAGCAAAAGCAAGTATGGTGAGTTTAGGCGAATACGCGAATATAGACGAAGCGATTGAAAAAATGAAACCAATAAAAATCACAGAATATAAGTCTGACAACAGTCAGTATCTTTATACGTACAATGCTTGGCTAAAACAACTAAATGTCTTAATTAATACAAATCATTAAAAAGAATTGAATTGTGCATACTTTTTTCAAAAACATTCAGAAAATAAAATTCGAAGGTCGGATTTCAAGAAATCCAATGGCTTTCAGATGGTACGATGAAAATCTACTCATAAATAATAAGCGACTGAAGGACCATTTTCGCTTTGCGGTTGCCTATTGGCATAGCCTGTGCGGCGGCGGATCTGATCCATTCGGAAGTCCAACGAGACTGATGCCTTGGTTGAAAGAGACAGACCCAATTCAAAGAGCCAAGGATAAAATGGACGCAGCTTTTGAGTTTATTACAAAGCTTGGTGTGCCTTATTATTGTTTTCACGATACGGATTTGATTGATGAAGGAAATTCAATAAACGAATACGAAGCCAGGATGAATATTATTATTGATTATGCAGTAGAGAAGCAGAAAGAAACAGGCGTCAAATTATTATGGGGAACAGCCAATCTATTTTCTCACCCAAGATATATGAATGGAGCATCCACCAATCCTGATTTTAATGTATTAGCAAGGGCTGGTGTACAGATCAAGAATGCTATCGATGCAACTATTAAACTGGGGGGTGAGAATTATGTATTTTGGGGTGGTCGTGAGGGATATATTTCTCTAATAAATACCAATGTAAAAAGAGAATTAGACAATCTCGCCAGATTTCTTACCATTTCCAGAGATTATGGTCGTCAAAATGGTTTTAATGGAAAATTTCTCATCGAACCAAAACCCATGGAGCCATCCAAACACCAATATGACTTTGATGCAGCGACAGTCATAGGATTTTTGAGAGAGTATGATTTGATGGATGATTTTGCACTCAATCTCGAAGTTAACCATGCAACACTTGCAGGTCATACTATGGAGCACGAAATGACCATTGCTGCCAATGCAGGGATGTTAGGCAGTTTGGATGCCAATAGAGGTGACTACCAAAATGGCTGGGATACAGACCAGTTCCCAATAGATATTTATGAATTGACACAAATGATGCTGGTGTTTCTTGAGAATGGTGGATTTAATACTGGAGGTATCAATTTTGATGCTAAAATACGTAGAAACTCCACTGATCCGGAAGATTTATTTATTGCACACATCAGTGGTATGGATGCTTTCGCAAGAGCACTCATCATTGCTGACGCTATCCTGAAAGAGTCTCCTTACCCTCAGCTTAAAAAAGATAGATACCGAAGCTTTGATTCAGGTAAAGGAGCATTGTTTGCAAAGGGTCAATTAATGTTGGAGGATCTTGTGGAATATGCTTCCATCAACACAGAGCCTAAAGCAATCAGCGGCCAACAGGAACTATACGAGCAACTTATAAATATGTACATATGATGTTTTTTTACTACTTGTTTTTAAACATTTATAAATCACTTAAAAGCCAACGAATAAGCTAATTATACTTTTATTAAGTATTGTAATTTTGAATGGTAAATCACCAAACTCAATTCCTTCTGCAAATAAAAAGTTTGTAATAATCTATAACTTTTTTTTAAAAATATGGCATTTTTTAAATCAGTCTGCGAATTGTAAAAATCTACCACTACCAACGTGAAAAATATGGGCGACGTTTGGCCAAAACTGAATGATGTTGGTCAGAACATACTCTCAGTGACAGCCTATTGGAAATTGATGGAGCCAAATGTGGGGCTGACCTCTTAAAAGTTGGACTATTTCTTTTTATAAATTTGAAAAGCCAGACAAATTTTCTTGTCTGGCTTTTTAAATTTTAATAGATATTTGGCAAGCGAAAGTACACACTTCTTACTGAGTCTAATATCCTTCATTCTGTTCCATCAGCTTGTTGGCATCCAATTCCGATCTTGGTATTGGCATAACTAGCTTAGGGCTAGTGGATGGTAAACCTTTTACAGAGGCACCGGTTCGTTTAATATCATAAATGGCAAAGCCTTCAAAAGCAAGTTCTCGTCTTCTTTCAGCCAAGATATTTTCTATGGTAACACTCACTAGTTTGGATGCACCGCTTCTTTGCCTGATATTATTTATATCTATAAGTGGATCATTACCTATTGATGTGTTTAGCCTTCTATTACATTCTGCACGTATCAAAACCATTTCTGCCAGTCTTATGACCGGAACATTACCAAACTGATTGGTATATTTACTTGTCAGAATTTGACCTTTTTTATTTTTGTAATTAAAAAGTGCTCTTCCATCCTTTGGGTCATCAAAAATGGTATAAAAAGCATTAGTAAGGGAGATGTCACCACCTCGGCCCCCATTTTCCTGAGAAGCGTACATGGATATCAATTGGTTAAACCCGCTTTGAGAAGTAACCTGCATGGCAAATATATCTTCGTCACCATTTTCATCATTATTAAATGCTTCTGCAAAAGATGAAGCCAATGTTCTTTTACTATTTGTAATCACATTATGTGCTGCTGTTCTGGCCTCTGCATATTTTCCCAAGTAAAGATTGACCCTGGCTGAAAGTGCAGTAGCGACATATTTATCTGCATAAAATTCATTGGAAGCCGGAAGTAAAGTAATAGCTTTATTTATATCATCCTGAATAGCCACATAAACTTCATCTGTACTATTTCTTTTTATGGATAAGTCACTCCCGAAGTCCTTAACTGAAGTCAATCTCAAAGGAATCCCTTTTGTATTGGTTCCAAAAAATCTGATTAGTTCAAAGTAGCTGAATGCCCTTAAAAACCGGGCTTCGCCTTCTGCCTTTTCTCTTTCAGCTTTATTCTTTATAATAGCGCTGTTATCCAAAACAATATTACATTGGTTAATAGTCCTGTAAAGATTTTTCCATATTGCATCTATCAGAAAGTTATTGGCATTCATTGTTTTTGTAAGCGCCTCCCTGGGTTCAGCAAAGGTTCCATTCCAGGCAACCTGATCATCTGAACCTAATAAGTCAGAAAATATCTGAATATACCCTCCATGAGAATTGCTATTACCATCTATTTCATATATTCCAATTAATAGTTTTTTTACATTTTCTTCAGAAGATAATGCTACTTGATTTGAAATAGAAGTAGTAGGCTCTACATCTAATAAGTCTGTACAGGCACTAAAAAATATAAGTAAGAAAAAAGCAATGCTATATAATTTTAACTTTTTCATTTTTATTAGATTTAAGAATTTAAAAATTAACGTTTATTCCAAGAGAAGTAGTTTTGGCTTGAGGGGCGGAATAAAAGTTGAAACCATTATTGAAACCAAAACCACTTTCATCTAACCGTGACTCCGGATCATAGCCCGTATAATCTGTAAATGTAAGGAGGTTTACTCCTGACAAATATACTCTTGCATTACCTACGCCAGCCCTTTTTAAGATAGAAGATGGAATATCATAACTCAACATTATATTTCGTAACCTGATAAAATCAACTTTCTCAAGATATCGGGTGGAATTTTGAGTACCATTAGCTCCATACAATCTTGCTTGCGGAACGAGTGTAATATCCCCTGGTTTCTGCCATCTGTTTAATTGATCTGCCGTCTGGTTATCAAAATAATCAGCACTTGCTGACTGAAATCTGCCAGCTCCATTAAAAATACTGGCACCCCATTCTCCTACAAAGGTAAAACTTAGCGAAAGTCCCTTATAAGAAAACTCGTTTGTGAGTCCTGAAATCCATACCGGTTGAGGATTGCCGGCCACCACTCTTTTAGCTTGGGAAAAATCCGCTGTTGTTTCAGAACCCTTACCATTTGTATAAAAAAGAGCATCCCCATTATTGGGATCAGCACCTGCAAACTCTACCAAGTACAAAGAAGCTACCGGATATCCAACCCTATCAATATTGGTAGGTCTGATGATGTCTGCACTATTGTTTGGCAAATCTGTGATTTTATTATTATTTTTTGCAAGATTAAAACTTGTATTCCACTTAAGATCGTCTCTGGTTATGTTTCTCGTATTCAATACAAGTTCTACCCCTTTAGAATTTAATGCCCCGACATTTTTATTTATAAGAGACTGTCCTGAACTACCAGGCAGTGGTACACTGAATAATAATCCGTTTGTATTTTTAGAATAGAAGTCTATCTCACCAAAAATCCGGTCTTTAAATAGTCCAAAATCAACACCAATATCTAACTGATTACTTTTCTCCCAGGTAAGATCATTGTTGCCGGGCTGAATTAAAGTTATTCCTGCTACTTTGTTATATGATGATCCGTTGTATAGTGTCCTTGAAGCAAAATTTCCGATTTCAGAATTTCCTAACTGACCGTAACTTCCTCGTATTTTCAGGAAAGAAAGTGATGAATTATTTTTTAAAAAAGTCTCCTCACTCAAAATCCAGGCAGCAGACAATGATGGGAAAATACCATATCTTTGATTAATTCCAAATCTCGATGAACCATCTCTTCGTATACTGGCTTTAAATATATATTTGTCTTTTATATTGAATGAAGCCCTTGAGAAATAAGATAAAAAATTATACCTTACATTCTCACCTTTGCCTGCTGTAATTTCAGCAGCACTTGAAATACTTTGAAAATCATCTGATGGAAACTGAATGCCGGTTACACTGTTAAATATTCTGTCAGAATTGTTAAATTCCTGGCCAGCTACTAAATTAAGACTGGATCCTTTACCAAGTTCTTTGATGAATGTAAAATAATTTGACCAAATGTAATTTTCTGAAGTAGCATTAGAATTAAATGCAAATCCATTGGTTGACATGAACGGTGTCTTTGTTCCTCTGTATTGATCTTCAGTTTGAGTACTCAGATCATATCCCAAATCAGAATTAAACTTAATGTTCTTTAGGAACTTATATTCTGCAAAAACTTTACCTGTGACCCTCCTTAGATTTGTAATATAATTTGCATGTAAGTCTTCCAATAAAAAATTAGGATACAAGGTGTTACCGTTGGGCGAACCATCTTCATTATAGGCAGGAGCTAAAGGGGATTGAGCGATACTTTGCAGAGGGGATGTAAATGAATTGTCATTATCCACTCTGTCAATCGTCGTTTTAGAAATCCCAATATTCATGCCTGCACTAAATTTGGTATTTAAATTATGCCTGATATTAAGTCTGGCGCTTAGTTTTTGAAGATCATTTCCTAATAAAATACCTTTTGTCTTATTGATGGCTCCTCCAAAATAATATTGTGTTTTATCATCTCCACCTGAAACGGAGAGATCCACATCACTTTGACTACCATCACGAAATGCAATGTCATTCCATGTTGTACCTATGTTATTATTTTTCCAGTCCGTTCCGTTACTCAGAAAATCAAAATTACTTTCTGCTTCCTTAATACCATCATCTTTACCAAGAGTATTAATAGCCGCTTCTGTGAATAATTCTTTGTACTCAGACGCATTTAACCATCTTACCAGATTAGTAGGAGAAGATACTCCGGATGATATGTTTAAGGACACATTTGTTTTACCTGCTTTTCCCTTCTTGGTTGTTATCAGTACTACTCCATTTGCTGCTCTGGCTCCATAAATAGCTGCAGAACTGGCATCTTTGAGAATATCTATAGACTCAATTTCGGATGGACTCAAGGAGAGTAAAGGGTTCATTGGGGCGCCATTGTTTGATTCGTTTACATTGATCAATGGCATCCCATCCAATACATACAATGGTTCACTTCCGGCACTAATGCTTGAAGTACCACGAATTCTAATATTAATTCCACCATCTACTTTTCCATTGGTCTGATTGATTCTGACTCCTGCGGCTTTACCTGAAAGTGCACTTTGAAAATTAGATACGGCTATATTAGATAGATCCTTTGATGTTAGTTTTGCCACATTGTCAGAAATCATCTTTTTGCTGGTGCTGCCATATCCAATGATCATAACTTCATTTAGTATGGTTGACGCTTCTTCCAACACAACGATTATTTCTCTTGTTGATTTGGTAACTGAAATCTGTACCGTATTAAAACCAGTATAAGATACAGTTATGGATTTAGTATCATTTCCTAACTCAACTGAAAAATTACCATCCAAATCGGTGATAGTGCCAATATCAGCATGATCTGTATCAAAAACTGATGCACCTATGAGCGGAAGACCCACTTTATCCGTGATGGATCCCTTTAAAGTCCATTGAGTATAACCAGACATTGAGCAAAAAAGAATGTAAAAAGAAAAAAAGAATAGTTTTGGTTTTAAGAGACGGCCGATTCCGAATAAGTAAAGAGTTGAATCCATATTGATTGTCTATGATTTGAAGGGTTAAGTAATTATATTATAAATTTAAATCCCCAAAGGTATATCCAAATTGGAAATATAAAAAAAACCGTAAAACTACAATATAAAAATCATGTTGTCAATCACATTTTGATGTGATTAAATTGTATCGCATTTAAAATACTATAATCATTTTTGCCAAATAGATTAGTGACAATAAGTTCATGCGAATAATAACTCAATAGTAATCTTTCTTTAATGCAGATGTTGGTATTTTATTTCAATACATAACTTTTGCTTTATGATCAATATTTGATGAACCTGGCTGCAAAATTATGTACTCAATTATTTCACTAATTTCGTTCTTTATTTTATTGCTGTAACCATATATTAATGATTGCCAAATAAGAAAATTTTTAAAACCAGACTTAGATTCCAAACATTCTGATTTTTATCTTTTAATTTTTTTAAAACAGAAATTAGGTATGAGAATTTGGTGTTTAAATAAATTATGTGATATTTGCCATCAAAGAAATTAAAACTTCAAAATAAAAATTGAAATTTAAGCTTTGCATATTAATGGCTTGTGTGATTATATTTGAAAATATAATTGTAATAGGAATTTACCATATTCAGGCATTGATCATTTATATGGAAGCAAAATGTAAGTTTGAATCTGAAACTCTTACAAATACTTTAGTGCTTACTTTGCATGAATATGAGCAAAACTATATCAACAATCATGAATTGGTAATCAATGGTAAATACTTTGATGTAAAAAAAATACAATTGCAAAAAAATAAAGTCATTGTTAAGGGTTATTGGGATGTGAAGGAATCAACACTGATGAAGCAGCTTGAATCCAGATTAATGAAAGAACTGGTTAAAAAATTAATAAAACTTTTTCCTAAATTATTTGCACCTTCCGTTTTATTAAAATCGATTGGTTTTATCATATGTAATTTTGAAGATAAAAGGGAAAAAGTAACTGCATTTTTATCTTGTATTTCTTTTGAATGGGTTTTATGGCAAATAAAGCCGCCAATATTTTCAATTCATTCGACTCAATAGCAGGTTAATTAACATAACAAACATTTGTTTAAAATCTGTTATCAATACACACATTGGCACTCTGCCAATGTGTGTATATTTGTAATATTTAAGTTGGGTTTTCATTATATTAAGATCAATCATGTATGTAAAATAAAAAATACATTACATGACTTGATGAAGAATTTTAATTATTTGGAATTTAGGTCCATTTAATTAGACACATAACGAAACAACAATTTTCAAATAAATTTTTAACTATATGTCAATAAAATCATTATATATAACATTAATATTAAATTTATTTATTACTGGATATTCTTTTTCACAGGACGAATTATCTGATTCAACAAAACTGGAAGAAATAGTCATATCCGCCAATAAGGTACTTGAAAGACGCGCTAATATTGCTCAGCAAATCAATGTAATTTCAAAGGATTATATTATATCTCAATCTCCTTTAAATTCAGCAGACTTGTTACAATCTACTGGAGAAATTTTTGTGCAGAAAAGCCAGCAGGGAGGCGGTAGCCCGGTCATCAGAGGGTTTGAAGCCAGCAGAATCTTGTTAGTAGTGGATGGAGTAAGGATGAACAATCTGATTTACCGTTCAGGTCATCTTCAAAACTTGATAACTATTGATCCCAATGTGCTGGATAAAGTTGAAATTTTAAACGGACCGGGTTCTACAGTTTATGGAAGTGATGCTTTAGGCGGAGTTATTCACTTTCGTACAAAAAACCCTGTGTTAAGCAGTGACGGGAAGATAAATTTATTTGGGTCAGTATCTTCCAGTTTTCATTCTGTCAATAAAGGACAAAATCTCAATTTTGCACTTAATACCGGATCGAGGAGATTTGCATCCTTTTCTGCTGTTACCCTGACCAGATTCGGGGACCTGAAAATGGGGGGTACTAAAAACACTTATAACGACAAAGGATATTTCGGAGAGCGTCCAGTTTATGCTGAACGGATCAATGGAAAAGATACTTTAGTGACAAATAGTAATAAACTGATCCAAAAATTCAGTGGTTACGATCAAATTGATATACTGCAAAAATTTCTGTTTAAACCCTCAGAAAATACAGAACATACTATCAATCTCCAGTACTCCAACTCTACAAATGTTCACCGGTACGATCGACTTACCGACGTAAAAGGTGCCGGATTAAATTCTTCAGAATGGTATTATGGGCCACAAAAAAGAGTCCTGGCTATCTATAACTTTAAACTCACAACCAAAAGTTTCTTCGAAACATTTGAAATCACAGGTAATATCCAGTCTGTGCAGGAAAGCCGGCATAACAGAGGATTTGGAAGCACAACATTAAATCACAGGATTGAAGATGTATCTATAGCCGGTCTTCAGTTTTCAGCAAATCACAATTCCGGTAAAAACAGTTTAAGGACTGGTATAGATATTTTTTGGAATGAGGTAAAATCTACTGCATACAAAGAAAATATCATAACCAAAGTTGAAAGTCCATTAGATACAAGATATCCGGACGGTAAAAATAGGCTTTTAAATGGTGCTACATATGCAACTCATACTTTGAGAATCAATAAGAACTTTGTTATGAATGATGGAATAAGGTTGGGATTCAATAGCCTTTCCAGTACTTTTGTAAACAAGACATTTTTCCCTTTTCCTTTTAATGATGTGAAACAAAACAATTTTGTATATTCCGGTAATTTTGGTTTGATTTATAATAACAATGGAATTAAAGCTTCTTATATGGTCAGTGTTGGTTTCAGAACACCTAACGTAGACGACTTGTCAAAAGTATTTGAATCAATTCCAGGCAGGATCATTGTGCCAAACCCTAACCTCAAGCCTGAATCAACATTGACCAATGAAATAAGCTTAGGTTATTTTGATAAGACTTGGAGTTTTGAGAATGTTGCTTATTATACATCTTTAATCAACTTTTTAAGTTTAGCTGCCGGTACGTTTGAAGGAAAATCAACCATACTTTATAATGGAGTTCAAAGCCAGGTTTTTAATACAATCAATCGTGCAGAAGGTTACATATATGGATTCAATACTAATATACGCAAAATATTGAATTACCATTGGTTGGTATATGGTACTTTAAGTTATACTTATGGAAGGAGTAAGGATGATGGTAAAGTGTCACCTTTAGACCATATATCGCCCATAATTTTAAAAATGGGCGTGGAAGCAAAATTTGATAATCTGGATGGAGCATTTTATATGATTGCTAACGGGAAAAAAGATGTAAAGAACTATGGTCCCAGCGGAGAAGATAATATACAATATGCTCCTTCTACCGGGATGCCCGGTTGGATGACATTAAATCTAAAGACAGGCTATAAAGTATCTGAAGCTATAAAATTTCAAGCAGGAGTTGAAAATATTATGGATATACAACATAGATATTTTGCATCAGGAATTAATGCACCGGGGAGAAATTTATGGCTC
>JAYTNJ010000004.1:0-23872 GCA_043748345.1 Saprospiraceae bacterium | reverse complement strand
CCCTCAGCGCCGATGGTACTGCGAAAGTGGGAGAGTAGGTCGCCGCCTTTTTTTAAGAGAGCCGTTCAGCGAAAGTTGGTCGGCTCTCTCCAGTTTATGACTATTCGTAAAAAAAAATATCATATCTATCATTAGGAGATTAAGAACATTGACTTATTTTATTTCTTAGCGATGGATAATAAAGATAATGTTCACCTCATTATATTAATCTGACCCTTTAAAAGTGTCATGGATTGGACAAAATTTATATACCATTACGAGATATACAGGCGGAGATCCAAAACCATCTCTAATAGATTATGGCTCAAAAGAAAATAATGGAATAGTGACCGAACCATTCAACAGTACCTTGTCTCTAGGTCTCGAGCAAAGAAATAATTACTTCACATCTAGAACAGCAATACTTGGAATCAACTTTAGGTTCTGATAAAAAATTATCACTATTGAATCAAGTCAACTATACTTAGGAGGATACTTTTCTTAAAGCTCTCAAAAGAGTTTTATCATACCAAAATTAGAACAGGATTCTCCAGCATAGCCTTCAATGTTTGAAGAAATTGAGCTCCTGAAGCTCCATCTACTACCCTGTGGTCGCATGATAATGTCAGACGCATCATATTGCCGATGACTATCTGATCCTTTTGTACAATAGGTTTTTTAATGATAGAACCTACAGCTAGTATACAGGCATCAGGTGGGTTGATGATTGCAGTAAATTCTTCTATATCAAACATACCTAAATTTGAGATAGTAAATGTATTGCCTTGCATCTCTTGTGGTGTTAGTTTTTTTGTTTTTGCTCTTCCTGCCAGTTCTTTTACTTCCTGATTGATTTGCGACATCGATTTGAGGTCAGCATGATTGATCACAGGCACTAACAAACCATCTTCCACCGCTACCGCAACACCGATATTTATGTCTTTGTGATAGGTAATCTTGTCTCCAAACCATGAAGAATTTATACTAGGATGTTTTCTTAAAGCAGCTGCGCAAGCCTTAACAACAAAATCATTAAAAGATATTTTTATAGAAGCACTTTCGTTGATAGCGGTACGCGCTGCAACAGCATTATCCATGTTGATCTCAATAGTAAGATAAAAGTGCGGTGCTGTAAATTTACTTTCGCCCAGTCTTCTTGCTATAGTTTTGCGCATTTGGCTGACAGGAACATCTCCGTAGTTAAAAGATGTTGCCGGTAAAGAGACTTGTTGCACAGGTGGTGGGATAGATGCTTGACCACTGACGTGTTTTGTTACTAGAAAATTTTCAACATCCTTTTTTATAATTCTACCTTGATCTCCGCTTCCTTGAACCTGATCTATAGAAATGCCGGCTTCATTTGCCATACTTTTTGCTAGGGGGGATGCTTTTACCCGAGATGGTTCAATAGGTTCAGGTGCTTGAGTTTGTATTTCAGGTTGTTTCGTCTCTGCTTCGGCAACCAAATTATTTACAACGGGTTGAGAAATAATGGATGGAGCCGAAACCTTCTCGTTTGAAAGCAGATGTTTAAATTCTTCACCAGACTTGCCAATGATGGCGATAATACCGTCCACAGCAACTGGACCTGACGGTATTCCTATATAGAGGAGTATACCGTCAAAGTAGCTTTCCAATTCCATGGTGGCCTTATCAGTTTCCACTTCAGCTAGAATATCACCAGTTTTAACCGGATCACCTTCCTTTTTTAACCACGCGACAATGTTGCCTTCTTCCATGGTATCGCTCAAGCGGGGCATTCTTATAATTTCAGCCATATTATTACATTTCAATTTTTAAAAGGTCAAATTTATGGAAACATTTAGTGTTCTGAGCAAAAACTATATAAAATTAATCAGCTTATTATTAAAGCACTTTGGTAAAGAATTACCGGCATTTAATTTTTATTTGGTTTTAAATTATTGGGAATGATATAGAATATTTGTTTTCTGTTATATTTTTTATGAATTTTAAAATACAATGAAGAGTTTTAATGTTAATAATGTTTGATGACTTATTTTTGACCTTGTAAAATATAAATAAATGTTTGAAGATTTAATGGGTAACCTTGAAAAGCAACAAGCCCAAATGAAAAAAAAACTATCTCAATTAGCTGTTGAATTTCAACAGGAAGGGATAACCATTTCGGGCAACGCTACCAAAACGGTTACAAATGTTCTGGTTAGTCAGGATTTATTTGATAGTGGAGATAAAGAAATGATTGAAGATTTGTTACTTACTGCCATTAACCGCTTTATAGAAGAAGCAGGTAAAATAGAATCCAGAGAGGCTCAAAATATGATGGGAGAAATGTTGCCACCAGGATTGGGAGATATGTTTAAATAATTCATATTTAATGAAAAATTTATTTTGAAGAAGGCTTTATTTTCTTTTGTTATATACTTATGCTTGAGTACTATATTAATAGCTCAGGATACTCACTTCAATTTTACATTTGATGCATGTAGCTTTGAAGATTCAGGATCTAGATTTCCCGGTATATCCCCGGGAGGAACTCCAGAATGTATTTGTGGATTGGGAACAAAAAGTATGGAATTAGATGGAAATAACGAATTACTAACGTTTAGCTCCCAAGCCAACCCTTTGATGGATCAGGATTTTACCCTGGACCTATATTTTTTTATGGATATCCAGGATGGTGAAACCGATATTTTTAGTTTAAGAAATGGATGTAGTGGGTTGGATTCGATGATGGCATTGAGATATTTTTCCAATACTAATGAATTGCTTTTTGAAATTGGAAGTAATGTAAATAACTACTATTCGGTCCGAAAAACTATTTCAAGTAAAAGTTGCTGGCATAGGGTTTCATTGGTAAAATTTGGTTTATCTTATTTTGTGTTCTTTGATAATCAAT
The DNA here is from genome assembly GCA_043748345.1 of Saprospiraceae bacterium. Classification (GTDB taxonomy): domain Bacteria; phylum Bacteroidota; class Bacteroidia; order Chitinophagales; family Saprospiraceae; genus OLB9. The sequence goes on along the minus strand of JAYTNJ010000004.1, from coordinate 21,015 downwards.
TAGTTAAGAGAATTATATCAAAGGAAAGTATCATTTTTTCAAGGTTGGCAAAATTATCAATAGGAAACAGTCCATGTAATACTATCAATCAGGCAAAAAGATTTCGAGGCGCCATTGATGAAATCTCATTATATAAAAGGGCACTTTCTGAGCAAGAGTTGCTCAATATTTTCAAATATCCAGATCAGATTAGAACCGAAAATGCTACTATCTTCAAAGGCGAATCAATTACTCTGGAGGTAGGCCAGTCATGCGCTAAATCTATACAATGGACCCCTGTGTCCACATTAGATAACCCAGATGAACTTGCGCCAATTGCTACACCTCAACAAACTACAACTTATAAGGTGACCCTTGACAATGGTAAGTGTATAAGTACAGATACAGTCACTATTTATGTGGCTGACAAAGATAAACTGGACTGTAATGAATTATTATTGCCCAAAGCCTTTACCCCGAACAATGATGGTCTCAATGAACATTTTGGCATAAGCAATACTTTTATTATCGAAAAGATGGAGTTTTTTGAAATTTATGATAGATGGGGTGCTAAGGTATGGGAGACAAATCAAGTAGAAGACCAATGGGATGGCTCATTTAATGGTCAACCACTGAATAGTGGCATGTATCTTTATCAGATAAAATATTTATGTAAAGGTGAAGAAAAGCTGAAAGTAAGTAATTTTACATTGCTAAGATAAAAATAAATAAAACCTTCATCATAGTTTATTTTTAAATCTACATCTAATTTAGATCAAAGTAATAAGCGCTGCATTAATTGACTAGGATATTTGTAGTCCTGTACAAAGCAGAAGGCTATTAAAACATAAGACTTCATAAACACTAGTATTTCTACAACTGTGGGATTTCATAATTTTTTGTTAATTATTATGAAATGCGTCGATTAAATGAACACTGTTTATTATATTTGCATTGTTATTTGTTACATCTAAATTAAAATAATGTATGGGACTTGCAGAAAGAAAGGAACGAGATAGGGCAGAGCTTAAGGATTTAATACTTGAAGCGTCTAAGACTATTCTCCTCAAGCAAGGCAAGGAAGGTCTTTCAATAAGAAAGATTGCCGATATGATAGAGTATAGTCCAGCTACCATCTATCTCTACTTTAAAGATAAAGACGAGATACTGCACGAACTGATGGAGATTGGGTTTAAGTTGATGAATAAATATATGGCAACGTCATTTAGTGAAGAAGATCCTGTGAAAAGAATTCAGGGCATTGGAAAAGCTTATATAAAATTTGGTCTTGAAAATAGCGATTGGTATGATCTTATGTTTAACTCAGATAAACCAATGAAACACTTAGAGAAATGCAGGGAAGACTGGGATGAAGGTATGGCTTTGTTTGACTTTTTATCTCTATCATGTAAAGAGGCCATCCAAAAACTTACTCTAAAAGAAGTTGACGAAAGAATACTGGCGCTTCATCTATGGAGTTGTGTACATGGTTTAGTAAATCTTGCCCAAACCGAAAGACTTGAAATCGTTGAACAAAACAATACAAAAGAACTGCTGGAAAAGACCCTGGAATCTATGATGAGTACCATATTCAGATAAATTTTTTTACTAATTTATAAACAGTGTTAATAAAAATAACATGATAAATTTGATACAAATATATTGCTGTTCTGCACTTTTATTCAGCGCTTTGGTTAATATTGATGCACAGGATTTTAGCAATATTGTGCATATTGCATGGGATAATAACAGCTTACTCAAGGCTAAAAACTTTCAGCTTGAAAGCGCAAACTTTGCTCTTCAGGAAGCAAAAGCAATGTATGGCCCGGATATAAAATTTGGTACTCAATACACACTTTCTGAGGGTGGGCGTCGAATAAATTTTCCGGTAGGGGATTTGTTAAATCCGGTCTACAGTACACTCAATCAAGTCACTCAGACAAACGTCTTTCCTCAAATAGCTAATGTAAACGAACAGTTTCTTCCCAATAACTTTTATGACGCAAGATTTCGGATTTCCCAATCAATTTATTATCCCGATCTTGCAATAAACAAAAAACTCAAAAAAGAGACGATCCAGCTAAAAGATATCGAAATCAAGGCATTTAAGCGGCAGATCAGCAGAGACGTTATGACCGCCTGGTTTCAACTTGAGACAGCAAATAAAGCTTTAGGAATTTATAAGGCAGCAGACACCTTACTTTCAGAAGCTAAAAGATCTACACAAAGTCTGATCAGAAATGGTGTAGCTTTGCCTTCGGCACTATCAAGGATTGAAACCCAGATTGCAATCATTTCAGCCCAAAACTCAGAGGCTATAGCAAATGCAAGGAATGCTGAGAGATATCTGAGATTTACTCTAGGGATAAAAGAAGATATGCCATTGCCTCAGATTGGTGCCTTTCCAGATGGCCCGGAAATATTGTCAATAACGCCCGGTGAAAGGGAAGATATACTCCAAATAAAGCAGGGTATAAAAATTCAAGGCCTGGCAATCCAAAAAGAAAACCAATTTTATAAACCTAGGCTAGGGGCACAACTCGATCTGGGTTCACAGGATTTTGATTTTGGATTTGAGCCGTATGCTTTATTTGGCATCAATCTGGAACTGAATATTTATGACAGTAAAAAACACAAGTACAGGAAAGAAGCTGCGAATGCTGAAATCATGGCGTCAACTGCTCAGATAAACCATGTGTCTGGCCAGATGGAACTTTTGGTAAAAGTAACTAAAGAAAATCTGGAAGCGGCTATCGAACAATCCAATACATTTTTAACAAGAAAAAATGCCACACGAAAAATATACGCAGAAATTTTACGAAAATATAATGAAGGGTCTTCAGGTTATCTGGAGCTAATAGATGCACAGTCTCAGGTAACACAAGTTGAGCTGCAACATCTAATTGCACAAAACAATGCATGGTTGAAATGGGTAGAATATATTTATGCAACAGCTTCATTTCCAATAGAATAATAAAAATTAGTACGAATAAAAATGATTTTTTCGGGCTATATAATTAAGTATTAAAGTAACAATTATTAACAAGTTATAAAATTAATAAATATGAAGTTCATGACCATTTTCATTGCTTTAGCTGGACTATGTTTTTTTGCATGTCATTCGAATGAAAATAAAAATAGTAAGACCAAGATTCGTCAGGTATCGCAGACTATAGTAAAGACTTATAAAGTCAGTGAGCAAAGGGAAAATAACCAGATTAGTGTTTTGGGAATTATCAAGAGTGAAACAGAAGCCAGACCTTCATTCAAAACGGGAGGTGTGATTAGAAAGACATTCGTAAAGGAAGGTGATATGATAAAAAAGGGCCAGCTATTGGCATTGCTGGCGATGGACGAAATCGACGCTCAGGTCAAACAGGCAGAGGAGGGGTTTAAAAAAGCAGAAAGAGATATGTCTAGAGTAAGAAATCTGTATGCAGACAGTGTTGCCACACTGGAGCAATTTCAAAATGTTACAACTGCTTTAGAATTATCTAAAAGAAATATAGAAATTGCTAAATTTAACAGAAATTATTCTGAAATCCGTTCGCCTATTAACGGAAAAGTAATTAAGCAAATGATGTTCGAAGGGGAGATAACAGGACCTGGGAACCCAATATTTTATTTATTGGGAGTAGGCAGTCAGGACTGGGTGATTCAAGCTGGTCTTACTGACAGAGACTGGGCCCGAGTAAATTTAAAGGATAAAGTCTTAATCAGTATGGACGCATACCCAGGCAAATCATTTACCGGATATGTAAAAAACAAATCTTCAGTAGGAGGCAATGCGAGTGGTACTTTTGATGTAGATATTATATTTAAGGATCAACCTGTAAATTTAGCTGCCGGGTTAATAACTAATATTTTTATTTCGCCGGCAAAAAATGAAAATTATACAGTCATTCCCATAGAAGCCCTGGTCAAAACAGATGGTAATACTGCTTTTGCGTTTACGGTACAAAACGGAATGGCGAAAATAATTAAGCTTACCATAGCAAAATTACTGGGAGATAGGGTGGCTATAAGTAGTGGTTTAAATGGGGTTGATGTAGTGGTAACTACTGGAGCTATGTATCTCGAGGATGGTGAAATGGTGACATATTAGAAAGTAGCTATTTCAGGCTTTACCATTTTATATTTTTTACAAAATGTTTTTTGTATCTAATTTCAAAATTCTAAATATTATCCATCATGGGTTTTAATAAATTTTTTGTCAAAAACTGGCAGTTTACTTTGGTAATTTTTATTGCAGTGATGGTTCTTGGGATCAATGCAATGATTAATATGCCAAGAGGGGAAGATCCACCTTTTGGAGCCCCACTTTTTTCTATAGTGGTGGTATATCCAGGAACCAATCCTACGGATATGGAAAAGTTAGTAGCTGATCCCATAGAGGAGGAATTGTACCAGTTGAATGATATGAAAAAAATAAATACCACAATAAATGATGGTCTTATAGTCATGCTGGCTGAGTTTAACTTTGGCGTTGATGTCGAAGCAAAAAATAATGATGTTATCAGAGAAATCAATAAGTTACGTCCCCAACTCCCAGAAGGAATAGTACGCCTGGATATAAAAAAGGCTGCTAGCAGTGATGTAGTAATATTACAAAGTGCTTTTGTTTCAGACACTGCTTCAATGGTATTAATGAAGGATTATGCTGAAACTTTTGAAAAAGATATAGAAAGAATTAAAGACGTCAAGTGGGTTGAAATTCAAGCTGTTCCAAAAAAGGAAGTCAGAATTGAACTTGACCTTGAGCGTATGGCTGCTATGAAGTTGGGACTGAATCAGGTGCTTAGCCTCATTCAGGCTAATAACATCAATATCCCGGGAGGAGATTTAGACCTTGGCCAAAAAAAATATAATATTAAAACCAAATCAGAATTCAAAAATCTCGATGATATAAAAAATACAATAGTTAAAGTGTCTCAAGATGGTCAGACTGTAAAACTTGAGCAAATTGCACAGATATATTTCATAGATGAAGAATTTGACCACATTGCAAGGTATAATGGAAAGAGAGCCATTTGGGTCAATATTGCAATGAAAGATAAAAGGAATATCATTGCTATCCGGAAACAAATAGAAGAGGTAATTGTAGAATTTAGGAAAAAACTTCCGGAAGGAATCACCATTGAAAATGCATTTGATCAGGAGAAAGGAGTAAGACACAGGTTGTCAGGATTAGGCAGGGACTTTTCAATAGCTATACTTTTGGTGTTACTCACACTTTTACCATTAGGCACCAGAGCTTCACTGATTGTCATGATTTCTATTCCATTATCACTTAGTATTGGTTTATTTTTACTGGATTTATTGGGCTATACCCTTAACCAGTTAAGTATCGTCGGCATGGTTATAGCATTAGGCCTACTTGTAGATGACAGCATCGTAGTAGTAGAAAATATTGAAAGGTATATGAGAAATGGTATCTCAGTCAAGGAAGCTGCTATTTCAGCTACAAATCATATCATGGTAGCAATTCTGGGTTGTACGGCGACAATATTGCTGGCATTTCTTCCATTGGCCAATTTACCGGAAGGTTCAGGTGATTTTATCAGGCCCTTACCTATGGCCGTCATGCTGACAGTACTGGCTTCACTTTTTGTTTCAGTTACTATCATTCCATTTTTATCTTCAGTTATGCTCAAGGATCATATCAACGGCAAAAATAGCGATGGCAATATATTTTTTAGAGCATTTAAAAAATATGTCAATGCACCTTATCAGCATTTATTAGTATGGTGTATGAAACATCCTGTACTTACACTGGTCATTGCCGCAATAATATTTTTATCGTCACTCTTACTGGTACCGACTTTGGGATTCAGTTTATTTCCGGAATCAGAAAAGCCTATACTTACCATAGATGTAGAAACTGAGCCGGGATCCAACCTCCATCATACTGATATGGTGGTGCGAAATATTGAAAAGGAATTACTTAGCATGCGTGAAGTGGAGCATATCAGCTCTAATGCAGGAAAGGGTAATCCAAGAATTTATTACAATGAATTTCAACGTCAGAATTCGGCGAATTTCGGCCAGGTAATTGTGTATCTTAATGAAAAAGCATCAGTACCGGAAATTGTAACATTTGCAGACAAGGCCCGCTTGGCCTTAAATAAGTTTCCTGGAGTTAGGATAGAAGTAAAAAGATTTCAACAAGGCCCACCGATAATTGCCCCAGTGGAAATGAGAATTTTAGGCAACAATCTGGACACTTTGGATAAACTTAGTGGGGAGGTTGAAAAGTTAATTAGAACCAGACAAGGTACTATGTATGTACGCAACGATCTAAAATATGTCAAATCAGATATCGTTGTGGAAGTTGATAAGCTAAAGGCAGGCCAGTTTGGACTAACCGGCGCTGAAATTGCGAAGACTGTAAGACTTGCTATGGCAGGGATTCCTATTGGTGAAATCAATAATGAAGAAGGTGATGAATTTACTCTGAATGTTAGCCTGACTCAAAATACTGAAAACGCACTAAAAACTTTTGATAATATTTATGTAACATCACTCAGTGGTAGTTTGGTACCGTTAAATAGTATTGCAAATATTTCTCTCCGGCCTTCTCCGGGTATAATACGTCATTTTAATAAAGAAAGATATGCCCTGGTCAGTTGCTTTGGTGAAAATGATGTCAATATCAATCAACTAACCACAGATATATTGAAGGATATTGATGATAATATTTTATTTCCAGCAGAGTATCATATTTTGCCTGCGGGTGAACGTGAATCCAGAGATGAATCCTTCGGTGGATTGGGTACCATTATTACACTTACATTATTCGGTTTACTCGGAATATTAATTCTTGAATTTCGTACATTTAAATCTACCATCATAGTATTGAGCGTGATTCCAATGGGAATAATAGGTGCATTACTAGCACTGTATTTTACGGGAGAAACTTTATCTTTTGTAGCGACGGTCGGTATAATAGCGCTTATGGGTATCGAAGTTAAAAACTCTATACTTATGGTTGATTATACAAATGGGCTTCGAGAAAATGGTATGAATCTTTATGATGCGGTGCTGGACGGTGCAGAAACGAGATTTTTACCAATTTTACTGACTTCAATGACAGCAATAGGAGGATTAACACCACTCGTACTTGAAAACTCACCCTTGATCAGCCCACTAGCGATAGTGCTGATAGGTGGATTGATCAGCTCAACGTTATTAAGCAGATTAGTGACGCCGGTGTTGTATAAGCTGATACCGCCACAGATAGAAATAAAAGAGAGATAAAATTTAATCCAGCTCGTTGAGTATTTGTTCCAGTTCACTGATGATCATGGCAGTGGCACCCCACAGCTTGTGACCTTTCACTTCATAATATGGCGTTTCCGGCAAGTAAAAATCGCGTACTTGAATGTCAGTTTTTCCTTTATTTTTTAGTTTTGTAAAGTGCATCACAGGTATTTCAATGATTTTACTTACTTCTGAAGTCTGTGGCTTAAAGTCAGGATATTCGGACGTAAATCCTACAAATGGGTGTACAAGAAAATTGCTTACATACACAAATAAAGGAGTTAGGCTGCCTAGTATACCTATGCTCTCAGGAGGTACACCTATTTCTTCATATGTTTCTCTGAGAGCACAATCTTCATAGGAGTAATCATTTTCATCAAATTTTCCTCCAGGAAAACTGATCTGGCCTGCATGTTTGTCATCCGGATGCTGGCTGGTACGCTCGATAAGACTCATAAACCACTCATCATCTTTGGGATATAATAGCGCCAAAACACAAGCTGTTTTATAATCCGGAGTTAAAATTCTATATTTTTCACTCCCAACAGGAGACATTAGATTCTGGTACGCCTCGCCCGGAAGATCTTTGTAAAGTCTTTTTTCTAGATTTTGTATGAATTTTACATCCAAAGTGTAATGAATGTCAGGTTAAATTTTATCTAAGGCTGCTTTATTTGGGGCCATGGGTTTTGACAATATAATTTTCAAGTGCTTTTGTCATTGAAGGAGCATCAGCTGTGGGTGCTTTGATATTAACAAAAAGCCCTTTATCTTCTGCCGCTTTATTCGTAGTGTTTCCAAATACAGCTATTCTGGTATTATTTTGTTTGAAATCAGGAAAATTTTCAAAAAGAGACTCAATACCTTGAGGGCTGAAAAAGGCAAGCACATCATAATATACATCACTAAGATCTGATAAATCTGCAGATACAGTATTATACATGATTGTTTCAGTATGATTTATGCCAAGTTTTTCAAGGTAACTGACGATTTCTGTTGAGCCCAGATTTGAACATGGGAGCAAAAATTTTTCTGTTTTGTACTTAGCAAAATAATGAGCAAGATCTTCTGCCACTCTTTTACCTACAAATACTTTTCTTTTTCTGTATAATATAAATTTTTGAAGATAATTTGCGATAGCTTCTGTCAAACAAAAATATCTGGTATCCTGAGAGATTCTTGCCCTTGTTTCCTCAACCAATCTGAAAAAATTATCAACGGCTCCTTTGCTTGCTAAAATGATACAAGGGAACTCACCCAGATTTATCCTGTTTTTACGAAACTCTTTTTCAGAAACGGGTTCCACTTGAATGAATGGTCGCCAGTCAATCTTCAGGTGCCACTTTTGCTCCATATCATAATAAGGAGACTTATCTTCAGGCTTTGGTTGTGAGATTAAGAGAGATTTTACAGGATTGTACTTTTCGATGTAATGTGCTTCTGTCTGCGACGCTGAACTTTTACTTGCCATTGACTCCAAATAAGTTTACTAAAAGAATTTAGTTTCTATAAATAATTGAATCTCATCATTCTGAAAATATGTCAGCTGTCTGAATTTCAAGTTTAATAATAAGAAATTAATTTACAATGTTTATCACTGTTTTAAGCAGTATAATCATTGGAGCAATTTCAAAGGCACAAAGGTAAATAATAATTTGGAATAATCTGTCACCAAAGTATTCAGAAACAATAAATAACCCTCTTATGATCCTGAGCAAGGTAATAATTCCCAAGAATACCATAGCAAACCATAGGAGCACTGACATAAAAATTTCTGGACCGAAAGCTAATAAAAAATTAATAGGAATTAAAAATAATCCAATAAAGTGATTAAATACCATAATCGTAAAACTATATAGATCAGCATTTTTTGATACAGGAAATACCTTACCTACCAGAGACAAGCCAAGATGTCTGCAAATATAAACCACGACTACTATTCCTAATATTAGTGAGTATGATATGATTCCGGTTGGAATATTGTATCGAATAGAAATTAAATAAATAAAGACAGACATATTGATACAGTATACCAGATATAATATGTATATAGATGAAGATGGTTTAATGGTTTCTTCTCTATGAAATAGTTTTAACATGTTTTCATTGACCAAAGATTTGGAAATAAGTCCAATTGATCTGCGGCTGGAGTTGAGAACTATGGCTAATAAAGCACAAGCTAAAAAAAGGAAGAAAAGCAGAAAACCATTTGAACCTTTTGTACTTTCAGAAATTACTTGAAGCTCTTCAGCCTTTTTGGATGCATTTGATTTTCTCAACGGAACGTGGTCTACTTCAAAAGGATTTTTCTTTTGTTGTTTGAGTATCTCAATATCTGAAGTCAATAGTGTAGAATCCGCTCCAATCAGCATAGTATCAATTGTTGACTTTGTTATGTTTTGAGGTGTAATTGACCTTGACGAATCCTGACGACTCACTTCTTTTAATCTTTGTTTTATTTCAAAAGGATTAATTCTGTTTTGAGTCTGGATAAATGAAGTTACTGACAATAAAAAATATATTGTCAACAAAGAAATGCGCTGGTATTTGGAAAATATTTTCATCAAAGCTCAAATTTATGAATTATTAAAGTATTAAACAATTTTGATTATAACTTCTTATCTTTGAGCGCAATAAAACCAAATAATGCCTAATACCCTTATCAGAAGACTTATCATACTTGGAGGGTTATCTATCATACTTATCATCTTTGTGCAGTCTTATTGGCTCTTAAAGACCTGGGATATAAAAGACAAGGAATTTGACCAGACAGTCAATATTGTTTTGAGAAATGTTGCTGAGAGAATGTCTAAATTTAATAAGACCGTTTTGCCTAAGTCAAATCTGGTGCAAAGACGATCTTCCAACTATTATGCAGTAAATATAAATAGTGGTATTGATGCCGGATTGCTGGAACAGTATCTACTGCAGGAAATGTCAAAGCAAGCCCTAAATGTGGATTTTGAATATGCTGTTTATGACTGTAATACAGATGAATTGGTTTACGGCAATTATTGCCCCGCGGATAATAAAAATGATTTAAAAATTAAGAAAAATAAGAAGCTTCCCAAATTTAACAATCTTATTTATTATTTTGTAGTGCGTTTTCCTCAAAGAGAGAGCTTCCTGCTAGCCAACAAAAATATGGCACTTACTCTTACTTTATTGTCGGTACTGGCTATCGTTTTTTTTCTTTATAGTATGTGGATAATTCTTGAACAAAAAAGATTGTCTGAACTTCAGAAGGACTTTATAAACAATATGACACACGAATTTAAAACACCTATTTCATCGATAAAAATTGCATCTGACTTTCTGGCCAACGATGACACATTAAAAAATGACCCAAGACTAAGTAAATATGCACAAATCATAAGAGAACAAAATCAGCGCCTAAACAATCAGGTCGAAAAAGTGCTAAATGTGGCCAGATTGGAAAAAGATAGTATTGAACTTAAAAAAGAAATTTTTGAAGTAAATCAAACTTTAAATGAGATAATTGCCAACGAATCTTTAAAATTGAAACAAGGTAATATCACTTTTATGCCTTTGGGCAAGGAAATATATATAAATGCAGACAAACTTCACTTTGTAAATGTGGTAGCTAATATCATAGATAATGGTATAAAATATAGTACAGAGGAACCTGTGATAGAATTATTTTTAAACGATGGTGGAAAAGATGTGTTGTTACATATCAGAGATCACGGGATCGGGATAGATAAAGAAAATCAGAAGAAATTGTTTGACAAGTTTTACAGGGTATCAACAGGTAACATACATAACGTAAAAGGATTTGGGCTCGGCCTCTTTTATGTTAAAAATATAATCCTTGCCCACGGCTGGCAGATTCATGTGCAATCTGAAAGAGGCAAAGGATCTGAATTTTTAATTACTATACCAAAATATAAATAAGTATGAACGAAAAGTCCAGAATACTGTATGTAGAAGATGACGAAACTCTAAGTTTTGTTACTAAAGACAATCTTGAACTTCATGGATATAAAGTGGATCATTGTCTGGATGGTGAGAGTTCCATAGAAGCATTTTTTAAGGAGACATATGACCTTTGTATCTTGGATGTAATGCTTCCCAAAATGGATGGTTTTGCTGTGGCTGAAAAGATAAGGGCGACTGACCCTAATGTGCCAATATTATTTCTTACTGCCAAGTCGATGAAAGAAGACCGTATCCATGGATTGAAACTTGGGGCAGATGATTATATAACTAAGCCTTTCAGCATAGAAGAGCTCATCCTAAAAATCGAGGTTTTCTTAAGACGTAAATATGTATCAGTTTCTATTAATGATCAGTATAAGGTAGGGAATTATAAATTTGATTACCGCAATCTTGTTTTATCGCTTGACGGAGAAGAGAGAAACCTTACACAAAAAGAGGCTGATTTGCTCAAAATGCTTCTTGATCATAAAAATAATGTCGTTAAAAGAAGCCTTATCCTTGAAAAACTATGGGGTGAAGACGATTACTTTTTGGGTAGAAGCATGGATGTATTTATCAGTCGATTGCGCAAGTACCTCTCTGGAGACAGTAAGATAAAACTGGACAACATACATGGTGTAGGCTTTAAGCTTGTGATAGAAGGGTAAAAACAATTGTCTTTTTCAATTTACATTTTGAATCAGCAAAATTAATGACAATATCGCTGTAGCCTGAGCAATAGAGTTTGCCAGAATGTCGCCCCATTTTACATTTTCCTTTTCACCAGTTTTCTCATCTTTGGCTTTTATGTCATTGTAGCCTACTCTTATCTCCGCACCGGGGCCAACTTTGGGGTATGACTTGAAAAAGAGAAAACTTTTAGCTTTAGTTACCTTGCCTGAAGCGTCAATCACAGAAATCTTTCCGATGGAAGCATCTTTTGATAGTCCGCCGGCATACTCATCGATATAATACTTGGCAGATTTTCCACTCCTGTAAGGTGCCTGAACCTTGCCTTGCTGAAGAATTCTATCAGGGTAAAGTTCATAAGCTTTAGTAGCACCAGTGATGCTTACGATATTACTGAGTTTAGGAATAGTTATTTCATCACCTTCCTGCAAAATGATATTTTCATATGAATTTGGGTTCTTTAAGGCCTTTTCCAGATCAATGATCACATAGCCAATGTTTTCTTTCCCCCGCGCAAGGGTTGCACCTTTTAAAAAGGCTTCTGTTGTTACATCACCAGCATCTTTTATTATGGAGGCCAATTTCGTATTATCCTCAGTGAGCGCATATATACCCGGATACTTAACCTCACCATTGATAAAAACATTGCGCAGTAGCTCAAATTCGGGTGCGGTACGCACAAATATCTGATCAAATGGCTTTAAATTGAAATCTTCTATTCCGGATTTAAGGTTATAGTTTTCGTCCACTTTGAGATTAGCCACCAAAACTCGAGTTGCTTTTTCTTCCTGAAATTCTAAACGATACACATCCACTTTGTCAAAAGATGCCTCTCTCCTGAACCCACCTGCCAATAATAATACATCTTTTAGCTTCAAAGAAGGATTGTATAAAAACTCTCCTGGACTTCTCACGGCACCTGCCACTCTTATGAAGGATTCGTCTAGATAATTGTAACGCGAATATACGACAAGCCGATCTCCTGGTTCAAGATTTATGTTTGCAGATGATGTAGGATTAAGTATGGCCTCTTTTAAATTAACCGAAATATATTCTTGCGTTTTAGCTCCTTTCAATTTGCTCCTGAATATGTAGGCAAAATCCATTATAGCATCTTCTTTTAGTCCTCCTGCAAAAAATACAGCGTCAGAAATCTTAAGATTTTTTTCGATATCCAAAGCCATTTCTGTTGGGCCGCGTACCGCACCCTCGATATTCATTGTATAAGTATCAGTAAACGAAGCCTTGGATGATATGATCAATTCATCTCCTTTCCTAAGGATGAAATTGTCATCGCTGACAGCATTATTTCTAACATTGTCAATATTAATAAATTCATATCTCACAGTCTTATTGTCATTATTAAATCGCTTCAAGTATGCAATGGAAGTGATGGCATTTTCTAATAAAACGGCCTTTTTCAACAAATCAGAAATCTTATCGTTGTTGGTCATGGCATATTTTCCTGGATTTAATACTGCACCAGATACCGTAACTTCATTTTTAATATTTTCATTGATCTCTAAGACTAAGATCGAATCACCATTATTCAGGCTAAAATTTTTCGCAGACTTCTCCAGATCAGAATAATTCACGTCAATAATCCTTATTGAATCATTTTCAATTCTTTTGATCTGAATATTTCCTTTCAGAGCATTGGCTTTAAGACCGCCAGCAAAATTTATCAATTCTCTAAGTTGTTCAATATCCATCAGTTCATATTTGAAAGGACGGTTTATGGCACCTGAGATTGTAATAAGTTTTTGGGCTACCGGAACATTGATATAATCATTTTCTGCAAGATAAAAATCCTGACTTAGTATAGGATCTTGAAGATATTTATAGACATCGATGGTCACTGGTTTTTTACCAGCTCTAAGAAGTTGTATTTTTCTTACACTACCGATATCGTTTGGCCCACGAGCAGCGATTAATGCATTGAAAGCTGTATTGACGGCCGAAACATTAAATGTACCATTATTAAATACTTCACCGACGATATTTACATTCAATGTTCGCGCTGTAGTAACCGTAAGTTCAAAGTTTTCTTTTGTAAAAAAATAGTAATTTCTAAGTCGGGAAGCCATTAATTGTTGTGCTGCTTCAACTGTAAGGCCGGCTAAATAGTATCTTGGTAATCCTGTAGGTTGGATGTAGCCATCCTTCTGTATCTCAACTGAAAAATTTTCCTGAGTAGGACCCCAGATAGAGATTGCTACTTTGTCTCCGGCCCCCAAAACATATGCTTTCGTCGGTTTGGCATCTTCTGCTGTCCGAAATAACTTCAGTGATTTATCTCTAAATATATGCTGACCGTATGTTGTCGCTACGGGAAGTTTTTCTTTGGCTACTTCCTGGAGTTTTTCTGAAACTGCTTCTTCTATAGTGGCACCTTCTTTAACAGCTTTTTGTATGTCCTTTGTTTGATTTATTATTTTGTCGTTTTCGTCCACCGATCTTTTGTCATCAATTTTTGATTGAGGTTGTATGGGTGTTGCTTGGACAGCTGATGTTTTGATAGGCTGCTCTTTAGCTTTTTTTTCTGCATCAAGAATAGCCATTACTTCTTCGGCTGCTTTTTTTGCTCTCGCTACATCCACAGGATTATTTGGGTCTATGACTTTTGGGTTTACCCCTTTTTTTATCATTTCCTGCTCAAATCTTTCTGCATCATATCCTCTTTTCTCAAGTTCAGCCCGAGCGACAGCTTCATTAATTGATTGGCCATAATTTATTACACTTATGCAACTAATGAAAACGAGAAGTAAAAGTTTATTTATCATTTTTGAATGATTTTATATTTGGTAATTTTTGATTCAATGGACTTAAAAGTTCAAATTAGTAATTCAAATTTGGTGCCAACCATTTTTCTAAATCTTTAACGTCCATTTGTTTCCTTTTAGCGTAATCGAGTACCTGATCTTTAGATATATTTCCTAAGCCAAAATATTTTGAATCGGGGTGGGAAATATACCACCCACTTACTGAAGCGGCCGGATACATGGCTTTGCTTTCAGTGAGTATAATACCCGTATTTTTTTCAGCATCAAGCAACCGCCACAAAATATCTTTTTCTGTATGGTCAGGACAGGCAGGATATCCTGGCGCCGGCCTTATGCCCAAATACTTTTCGGTGATAAGACTTTCATTATTGAGGTGCTCATCAGGTGAATATGCCCAAACTTCTTTTCTTATCTTTTCATGAAGGTATTCAGCCAGCGCTTCTGCAAGACGGTCTGCCAGTGCTTTCATCATAATGGCGCTATAATCATCGAGCTCATCTTCATACATTTTTACCCATGGCTCTATACCAAAACCGGAAGAGACTGCAAAGGCACCAAAATAATCTTTTTTTCCAGTGTCAGCAGGGAGTATAAAATCCGAGAGGCACATATACGGCAATCCATCTGCTTTTTTTCTTTGCTGACGAAGAAAATGGATTTTGGCGCTGATTTCACTGGTATCATTTTTATATATTACGATATCATCACCTACACTGTTTGCTTCAAAGATTGCAGTAACAGCTTTTATTTGCAGACGGTTTTCATCTACTATCAGTTTGAGCATTATATTGGCATCATCGTAGAGCTTTTTAGCTTCTTCACCTACGAAAGCATCCCGAAATATAATAGGATACTTACCTTTAAGCTGCCAGCTACTAAAAAAGGGAGTCCAGTCTATATAAGGAATCAATTCTTCCACTGATATATTATCCCACACTTTTATGCCTAACTGTTTAGGTTTCACTGGCAAGTAATCTGACCAGTCAAGCTTTAGCTTTTTAATTCTGGCTTCATATAAAGAGATATAATCTTTCTCAGATTCTGTTGCCTGACGTTTTAATCTTAGATCTTCATAATCTAACTTTGTGGTTTTAATGAAGCGCGTTGAAGTATTTTCTTCCTTAGTCAGTAGCTGACTGACTACCCCGACACTTCTGCTGGCATCCAGCACATAAATTACCGGACCTTCGTATTGCGGATCTATTTTGAGAGCTGTATGTGTTTTTGAAGTTGTGGCTCCGCCTATCAGTAAAGGAGTTGTAAAACCTTGCCGCTGCATTTCTTTAGCCACATGAACCATCTCGTCAAGTGAAGGTGTTATTAAACCGCTAAGGCCAATGATATCAACATTATTTTCACGAGCGGCCAGAAGAATTCTATCTGCTGACACCATTACTCCGAGGTCAATTATTTCATAGTTATTGCACGCCAAAACAACACCTACTATATTTTTTCCAATATCGTGTACGTCCCCCTTTACGGTAGCCATGAGGATTTTGCCTTTGGCATATCCTCCAGTTATAGCTTTTTCTGCGTCAATAAAAGGTGTGAGATAGGCTACCGACTTTTTCATAACCCGGGCACTTTTTACGACCTGTGGCAGAAACATTTTACCAGAACCAAACAAGTCGCCGACTATATTCATCCCATCCATCAGTGGACCTTCTATAACCTGGAGTGGAGAAGCATACTTTTTTCTGGCTTCTTCGGTATCGTCATCGATATACTCTGTAATTCCTTTAACCAATGCGTGGGAAAGTCTTTCTTCCACACTGCTCTCACGCCATCTAAGGTCTTTAACGATCACCCGGCCACCACCAGCCACTCGTTCGGCATAATTGGTTAGTTCTTCAGTAGCTTTTTCATTTCTGTTAAAAAGTACATCTTCTACCAATATGAGAAGCTCCTTGTCTACTTCTTCGTACACTTCGATCATACCGGCATTAACAATACCCATATCCATTCCGGCCTGAATAGCGTGATATAAAAATGCCGAATGCATTGCTTCCCTGACTTTATCATTACCACGATATGAAAATGAAATATTACTTACCCCCCCACTTATCTTGGCCCCCGGGCAGGCCAATTTAATTTGTCTGGTGGCTTCAATAAAATTGATAGCATAATCACTATGCTCTTTGATGCCAGTGGCAACCGCAAAAATATTGGGATCAAAAATGATATCTTCAGGTGGGAAAAGGATTTCTTCCGTAAGAATTTTATATGCACGCTTACATATATCCAATTTCCTTTCAATAGTATCTGCTTGTCCCTGCTCATCAAAAGCCATCACTACTGTGGCAGCGCCATATTTTCTTAAAAGATTTGCTTGTCTTCTGAATTCAGTCTCCCCTTCCTTCATTGAAATGGAGTTGACTATACATTTTCCCTGTACACATTTAAGGCCTGCTTCTATGACTTCAAATTTGGAGGAGTCTATCATGACAGGCACTTTGGAGATATCAGGTTCTGACATTACCAGATTAAGGAAGGTTTTCATGGCTTCTTTAGAGTCGAGAAGTCCTTCATCCATATTAACATCAATGATCTGAGCACCACTTTCTACTTGTTGTAAGGCAACTGAAAGTGCTTCAGAATACTTATTTTCTGCAATAAGTTTTGCAAATTTTCTTGAACCTGTTACATTGGTACGTTCGCCAATGTTAATAAAATTCAGATCGTCCCTTACTATAAGTGGCTCTAGACCTGCATAGCTCGATATTCTTTTTTTATTTGGGATAATCCTGGGTGACATGCCTGCTACCGCTTCAGCCATCGCCTTTATATGTTCAGGTGTGGTACCGCAGCATCCACCTATAATATTGACGAATCCTGAACTAACAAATTCACGGATATACTCTTTCATTTCTTCCGGGCTTTGGTCATAAGCTCCGAGTTCGTTAGGTAAGCCTGCATTAGGATAAGCACTTACCAAACAATTAGCTATCTGACTCAAATCTTCCAAATGAGGTCTCAGCTCTTTAGCACCCAAGGCGCAGTTTAGCCCAACACTAAAAAGGTTGGCATGGGCTACAGAAATGTAAAATGCCTCCGCTGTTTGACCGCTAAGCGTTCTTCCTGAAGCATCAGTAATTGTTCCTGAGACCATGACAGGAATATCAGAACTTCTTTCTTCCTTCAGATTTTGAATGGCAAAAAGTGCTGCCTTGCAGTTAAGCGTATCAAAGACAGTCTCAACAAGTAAAAGATCTGCTCCGCCATCCATGAGCCCTTTTGCCTGCTCATAATAGTTGTCAACAAGCTCGTCAAAGGTTATAGCTCTGTAACCGGGATTATTGACATCAGGTGAGATAGACGCCGTTTTGTTGGTGGGCCCAATTGCTCCTGCTACATATCTAGGTTTTTTAGGATTTTTTTTGGTAAATTCTTCGGCTACTTTCTTTGCAATTTTAGCTGCAACAAGATTTAGTTCATAGGTTACTTCTTCAAGATGATAGTCGGATTGTGATATCCGGGTTCCGTTAAATGTATTTGTCTCTATGATATCTGCACCTGCCTCAAGATAAGCCCTATGGATGGCCTCAATGATATCCGGTCTGGTCAGGGAGAGTAAATCATTATTACCTTTAAGGTCTGAATGATGATCTTTGAATCTTTCGCCTCTATAATCTTCTTCCTGAAGCTTATATTGCTGTATCATGGTACCCATAGCACCATCGAGTACCAATACATTATGTTTTGCTAAATCATTAATTTTTACCATACATGGCACAAAGGTAAGAAAACAACAGCTTAAACGGAAAAGTTACATTATAAATCAATAATCATACATTATATTTGATACATTCACTCGAACACCCACACCCAGATAATGTTGACCTTTAATAATATTTGTTTTGGTTTGCCGCCACATACCGTGGATATCTAAAAAGTAATTATGAAAAACTTCATAACTTATATCTAAATTTAAAGCCGTTACATTAGTTTGGATACCCTGTCCGATCGTATTTCCGTAATCTTTTTCACGGGTTTCCAGGGGTAAAAGTATATTTCCTCCCCAGTTTTGGCTTGGACCATCCTCCCCGTAATTTGTAAACAGAAACTTAGTCAGGATATAAACTTTGTTACTTGGTTTATATCTGCCTAAAATGATTAATTCTTTAAAATTAGCCCCTAGCGGATGTGCTAATGGTTGGTTGGAATGACTATAATTGGCTATTGAATAGTCAGATATCAAAGGTAAAGTATCTCTGTGGGCGTAGGTGTAAGGTCTGACGACATTGTATTCTAATTGAAGATCGAGATGGTCAATACCCAAAGCATTAATGTATTTGATACCAGCCTGTGCTCCAAATTTGTTTGCCCACCAACCTGACTGTTTTTTCACTTCAGACAATTTAAACTCATCCATAATTATTTGGGAATATAATGAGATTCCTTTTATTGGATTCCATTTTACATTCAGACCCAGGATAACATTGTCAGGACTGTCAAGAAAGTGTTCCACCGCACGATACAGTATGACAGGATTAAGGTATTGAAACTCAAAATGATTCTCTCTTGCAAAAAGAACTGTTTCAAAAAATCCTATTTCAAATTTAGTATTGGGCTTAAAAGCCAGATAATGAGTGGCTGCATATTTTTTGGGTAACAATTTATCACCCGGATTAAAGAAGGTGGAGGTGGGAGCTAACTCAGCAAAAATGTTCTGATACTGAAACTTCCAGATACGGGTATTAAACTTTAAATATAAATAATTATGACTATAATCAGATAGTAAAAGAGACCTGTATCCGTTGCCAATAAAATGATTGCCATGACCAAATTCAATGTTTATGCTTTTTACCGGATTGAAGCCTATAAAGGCTCTCGCATTGAAAAAATCGTAACCCTTAATACTTTTAATTACTGATGACTCATAGTTTTTCCAGAAACCCTGTCCCGGGAGAGTCCCGAATTTCTGAATTCTGGCTTCGGCAAACGAAAGATAGCTACGTTGATTTTCAAGTAACTGAGTATAAATGTAGACTTTATTGTCAATATAAGCCCTGATATCGATTCCTCTTGTATTCTGAAAAATAGTATTAGGATTATTTTTTTCGTTCAGATAGCCTGCCTGAATAACGGGATTCACATAAATGCTGAATGATGGTGTTTCAAGTTGTAAGAAATTAGCTGCTGTTTTATAAAAATATTTTGCAATTGGCTTTTTTTCATAAGCATGTTTTGAAAATAAATTATCTGATGTATCTGACAAGATTGTCTGATGAACATTAGTATCTAAAAATTCATGGTTATCTGCAAGTATGTGCCTTAAATCGTACATATCTTTCTCAGAAAATTTATTTGAAATATCGATTTTTTTCAAAAAGTTAATGAGTTCTTTTCTGTCTAAATTATTTATACCATTTACCAATGAGGTATCAGATTTCTTGAGTATTTCTAATCTGTCATAGGTATGATAAGCCTGATCTCCACGAAGCATGTAGGGCGACTGAGCGGAAATAAAATGTATAATTAGTAAAAAAAAGAGAAGAAAGTATGCCTTTTTATTCATAAAGGATTAAAATATTTTATAAAAGTCACTTTTTATAAATGGAAAATATTTACGCCATAAAGATGGTTTAAAATTAAGAATTATTTGTTATTTTACGGTTTTAATGTTTTGTGTAAGTGTAAAAAATTACCATTAAAATCATTCTTTAAAAGGAATATTTAAATGCTTCTGTAAATAATATAAAACAATAATTGATTTCTTACTATCTTGGCAATTCTTAAATTGCAGCAGTTTGGAGAAGGTCAAATTTTTATTCCAGAGCTTGAAAAACTTTCAGCAGATGGGTACTGTCATCAGGAGTGGCGCACAGATGTGTCGCAAGATGACTCATTTCATAGATCCGGAAAAAGATTTGAACATTGTGGAATTAGGTGCAGGGGACGGTGCTATCACATCATTTATATTAGAACGGATGTCTCCTCTTGCTCGATTGTTTGTTTTTGAGATCAATCCTGAATTATGTGAGGTAATTGCAAAACTACATGATAACAGGCTGATATTAATAAATGATAGCGCCGAACATTTGAAAATTCACCTGAATAAATATGGTATAAAAGAGGTAGATACCATAATTTCAGCCATTCCATTTTTGGTACTTCCTGACCAATTGACGAAAACAATATTATATTTGAGTAAAAGCGTGCTTAAAACAGGTGGCATATTCATTCAAATGCATTATGTAAAAACGGTCCAAAAAATGTATAAAAATATTTTTGGAAACGTACATACTTACTTCGTACCTGTAAATATCCCACCGGGATATGTATTCCGATGTGTAAAGGAGAATGAATAGATTTTAAAAACTTTTCCATATTGAGTGCTAAAAATCTTTATGAAGCAAAGACG
>JAYTNJ010000003.1:0-4149 GCA_043748345.1 Saprospiraceae bacterium | reverse complement strand
ACTACCTTTAATTTTCTCAAAAAGAATGGCAGGACCTTGATGGTCATATATCTGTCGGTGTATTTCAGCTACTTCAAGATCCGGGTCTATTTCTTTTTTAATACGCAATAACATCCCATTTTTCTCAAGATCCAGCACTACTTCGAGTAAACTATTGTACATGTCGATCTATTTTTTATATATTTTTTTCACCCCAACGATAAGATTTGATATCCAGTCCTGCCAGATCGAGAATTCTATCCACAACGGTGTCCACTACATCGACAATAGTCTCGGGTTTGCTGTAAAAAGAAGGTGTGGCGGGACATATAATAGCACCTGCTTCAATTAAGGCAGTCATGTTTCTCAGATGAATCAGATTATAGGGTGTTTCCCTTGGTACTAAGATCAGTCTGCGTCTCTCTTTCAATATTACGTCTGCAGCTCTGGTCATCAGGTCTGTAGATATCCCCTGCGCAATACGCCCTATCAATCCCATAGAACAAGGGCATAATATCATTGTGTCATATCTTGCAGATCCCGAAGCAAATGGCGCACTAAAATCTGATTTTTGGTAAAAAGTAAAAGGCCATTCAGTCTGATCAAAAGATCCAAGCTCTATCTCCCAATTAGCAATTGCATTATCTGACATGACGACCCCTACTGTGATGTCATTGTCAAAATTTGAGAGTTTGGTCAGCAACCTCATAGCATAAATTGAACCACTAGACCCTCCTATACCTAAAACAATTTTTCGTTTCAATTACGATACATATTTAAAAATGAACACCGCATCAAAACAAATGTTTAAGAAGACAGTTTTTATTGCACCACAAGTTTTAATCTGCCAATTCAAATTTTTACATTCAGTACTTCTGCCACCACAAAAATACTACCTCCAATAAATATTGTTTCATCAGGTTTCGCTGTTTTTCTCGCTGCGGCAAATGCTATCCTAACAGATGTATATGCCCTACCTGATAGATTAAAATCTTTGGCTGTTTTAAGAAGGTCTATCGCATTAAGTCCTCGAGGTATATTGGCCTTAGCAAAATAATAAATGGCGTCACCGGGCAACAATGATAGTATAGTGGAAATATCTTTATCATTGACAAATCCTAAAACTATATGTAGCTTTTTGTATTGCATTTTAGCAAGAGCATCCACAACAATTTTTATACCTGCTTCATTATGAGCACTATCTGCAATGATCAAAGGCGAAATTCCTAACTTTTGCCACCTCCCGATATACCCGGTTGCAACTTTTAATGTTGGAAAAAAACTTCTTACTTTTTCAAAATCAATAGACACCAATTCACTTAGTCCCTTTAGTGCATGCAGTCCTGTGATAATATTTTTTTCCTGAAATGGTCCTTTAAGATCTGTCGAAAGGTTATTAATCCATAATTTATTGTCAAAAAATATATTGTAATCAATAGTTTCTGAATTTTCAGTGATCTTTTCTAATGTTACATGGTGTTCAGCAAATGAAATATGGGCGTTCATTTGAATGGACTTTGAGATAAATACGTCTTTTGTTTCAGGTTGCTCCTCTCCAATAATAACAGGAACCTGATTTTTTATGATTCCCGCCTTCTCACCTGCTATTTCAATAAGGGTATTTCCCAACATAGATTGGTGATCAAAACTTATATTAGTAATGACAGAAATAAGAGGTATAATGACATTGGTAGAATCTAGTCTCCCACCGAGACCCGTTTCAATTACTGCGTAGTCTACTTTCATATCCACAAAATATTTGAAAGCAAGGGCCACTGTTACTTCAAAAAAAGATGGTTGAACCTGCTCAATTTCTTCTCTGTATGTATTGATAAAATCTATAATATATTTCGTTTGAACATAGTTGCCATTGATCTTTATCCGTTCTCTAAAATCAATGTAATGCGGAGACGTATATACCCCCGTTTTATATCCCTGAGCTTGAAGTCCACATGCTATAATATGTGATGTTGTTCCTTTCCCATTAGTACCGGCAATGTGTATTGTTTTTATATTATTTTGGGGATTCCCGCAAGCGGCACATAATTTTATTGTGTTGGTTAAATCTTTTTTATAAGCTGAAGCACCCTGCCGCTGGTACATAGGCAACTTAGCATAAATATAATCAAGTGCTTGTTGCCAGGTATTTATTTTTTGCATCAAACTTTTATTACAATTAAGCCAATAATATTAAAAAAAGTCGCCTTTTCCGTGAAAGGATCAGACGACTTTATATTTTGGATTATCAAAAAAAACTTTGTCTATAAAACACTTTCCACATCGGTGTATTCGATTCCAAAAGCGTCCGAAACTCCTTTATATACAACCTTACCATTGACGACATTAAGGCCGAGTTTAAGTTCACTATTTTCTTTACAGGCTTTTTTCCAACCTTTTTCTGCGAGTTGGAGAGCATAGGGCAATGTAGCATTTGTCAATGCAATAGTTGAAGTGTAGGGTACAGCTCCCGGCATATTTGCAACGCAATAATGTACTACTTCATCAATGATAAATGTCGGGTCATCATGCGTAGTAGGTCGGCAAGTCTCTATACAACCACCCTGATCTACGGCAACATCCACAATCACGGTACCAGGTCGCATGTCTTTGAGCATATCGCGAGTGATCAGGTTTGGTGCTTTGGCACCCGGTATCAAAACAGCTCCAATGATCAGATCATGATTTTTTATCAGTCTTCTGATAGTTAATTCGTTGGAATACATAGTGATAACATTAGCAGGCATTACATCAGACAGATATCTCAACCTTTTTAGACTCACATCAAGAATAGTTACCATAGACCCAAGTCCGGCGGCCATTTTTGCAGCCTGGGTACCTACTACTCCTCCACCCAAAACAAGAACTTTGGCAGGCGGTACTCCAGGAACACCTCCGAGAAGGACACCTCTACCCTGCTGTGGCTTTTCAAGGTATTTTGCCCCTTGTTGAATCGCCATCCTACCGGCAACTTCAGACATAGGAATCAACAAAGGAAGGGATTTGTCTGACGATTCTACAGTCTCATAAGCTAAACAAACAGCATTATTGGCTATCATTGCTCGGGTCAATGGTTCATATGATGCAAAATGAAAGTAAGTGAATAAAAGCTGATTAGGTTTGATCAACTTATATTCTCTTTCGATTGGCTCCTTTACCTTGATTATCATTTCAGCAATAGCATATATTTCTTCAATGTTTGGGAGCATAACTGCACCGGCATCTATATATTCCAAATCAGGAAATCCTGAGCCATCACCAGCTGTTTTTTGTATATATACTTTGTGACCTCTGCGCACAAACTCCAATACACCAGCAGGTGTAAGTGCTACTCTGTTTTCACTGGGTTTTATTTCTTTTGGAACTCCAATAATCATGGTTACGGCAATTTAAAAGTTTCTGAATTAAATGATGGTGCAAAAGTACTAAGTAAATGGCAAATAACTGCAACCTTGACAAAAAAGTAGGATTAGAGTTTAACACAGTTGTATTGGGATATTATTAAAATCAGTAATAATTCTAAAACAATTAATTAGAAGTGGTCTTCAAATATGATATTTAGTTAAACTCATACTAAATATCATTTTTCTTTGTAAAAAAAGCAAACATTTACAGTTGTATTTTGTATATTTAATGCTGAAATACTTGAGTCATTTTGAGGGTATTAATTTTCATATTTTTATTACTTTTTTCAAAGTCAGTGTTGGCTCAAAAACCTTTTGTGTGTCAGGGTCAGTATTTTTTAAGTCTGACAAGAAACGGTAGCTCCAGTTCAGGTTTGTATGAAGTAAAAATATCTCAAAACGGGCTCAATATTTATCTAGAGACAATCTCTGCATCCATTGGACTGGTGCTGAATGGCATGGGTTACAGAATTACTGATAATTTTATCTACGGTATGGACCCAATCCGAGGAAGGTTACGAAGGATCGGAAGCGAAGGTATAGCCATGGATTTGGGTGTACCAAAAGACCTTCCGATTGGAGCCTTATTTTATGCCGGGGATATCACACCTGATGGAAGATATCTTTTGCTGATAACCACAGGTACTATCAATCCTCAAATTGTTAAAGTAGATCTGGAAGATCCTCTGTTTCAATGTACTAATATACCTCTGAGAGATAAATTAGTCAGTATTGTAGATGTCGCATTCGATCCCTTCACAGGCACGTT
>JAYTNJ010000002.1:0-10241 GCA_043748345.1 Saprospiraceae bacterium | reverse complement strand
TTTTTTTTTGATTAAATTTAGAGACATAAATAAATTCATCCCAAATATCCTCAAAAACCCTTTTAGCGGACACCGAATAAACTTTAGGGTTTGTTCGGTGTTTTTTTTTAAATAATAAAAATTCTGAATGAGGCTTTCTTTTGCTTTTTCTCCCTGTCCGAATGATACTTTTATGTTTGAACCGTTAGTAAATAATCGTATAAACCACGATGGATTCGATTTTGATATTACCATGGATGATGTAGAAAATCTTAATAAGGCTGCTTTACAGAATATCCCCGACATCACAAAATTAAGCTTTAATGCCTATACAAAACTGTATGATCGATATCAGTTGCTAACCAGCGGGAGTGCTTTAGGAAGGAATTGTGGCCCATTACTGATTTCCAAGAAAGAAATTCGTGTTTCTGATATTAAAAATATAAGAATAGCAATACCGGGTTATAATACGACTGCCTTTTTTCTTCTAAAATATGCCTTCCCTGAGATAGATAAAACTGAAGAAATGATTTTTTCAGACATTGAAAAGGCAGTTTTGAATGAAAAAATTGATGCTGGTGTAATCATTCATGAAAATCGTTTTACCTATCAGGCAAAAGGACTGAGGAAAATTATGGATCTAGGTGAATATTGGGAGCAAAAAACAGGTTTTCCTATACCTTTAGGTGGTATTGCCATAAAAAGATCTTTTCCGGATTATATTAAAAGAAAGGTTAATTCGCTATTAAAACAAAGTATTAGTTACGCTTTCGATCATCCGGAAGCAGGATTGGATTTCACCAGAAAGCACGCTCAGGAGATGGACTCAAAAGTGATATTTTCTCATATAGACCTGTATGTAAATGAGTTTTCAAGAGAACTGGGCAATGAAGGGAAAAAAGCAGTTTTAGCTCTTTTCAAAACTGTTTATCCAACCTATAATGAGTCAAATTTCGGACAATTATTTGTTGAATGAAAGTCGTTATTATTTAAAATCACTAAAAAACGTCCTTAGTTCACTGGCATCTTCAGGTTTCATTTTACCGGCAAGTATGAGCCTTAGTTCTCTTCTTCGACTTGCCACTTCATATTGCTTTTTTTCTTCATTGGTTATCGGGATGACCGGAGGAACTTTGATAGGTTTTCCGGATGCGTTGTCAATAGCTACAAAGGTAAAATAAGCATGGTTTGATTGTCGCGGGTTGGCACCAGTAATACTTGATGCTGATACTTCCACATATATCTCCACTGAAGTATTAAATGCTCTGGTTACAATGGCAGATAAAGTGATGACATCACCAAGTCTTATGGGTTCGTGAAAAGAAATATGATCTACTGACGCTGTAGCAACTACCGATCCGCAGTGACGAGCAGCACAAACTGCACATGCTATATCCATCCATCTCATAAGGTATCCACCCATCAAATTTCCCATAGGGTTGGTATCATTGGGCATAATCATCTCGGTCATGACAGTTTTTGAAAGACCTACAAGCTTGCCTTCGATTTGTAATTGTTCCATGTTTTATTTCTAAAGTTTATGTTTTGACAAACATTTAACCGTCAACTAAGGTTGCAAAATATGATTCGCGAATCCTCACGCTTTAAAATTATTGAATATGAATATTAATTTTATCTTTACCAATTACCGTTAGTTTTCTTATGAATAATTACTTTTACTGTCTTGACCATTTAAAGCAAAATCTACCTATGATTTTAGGGTTTAATTCAGGAAAAATTTCTTACACATTCTTATTAATGAACTTAAGCTATAAGTTAATACTTGGTACAATAATATTTATGGGTTTTATATTAAGTTGTGGCACTGATCGTGAAGGAGATAATAAGATTTCATTTAATACACATATACGCCCCATACTTTCTGACAAATGTTTTAAGTGTCATGGGCCTGATGAAAATAAGCGTATTTCTGGTTACAGGCTCGATTTGGAGTCAGGTGCTTTCGCTGCACTTAAGGATCGCAAAGACAAATTTGGTTTAGTCGCCGGGCATCCCGAACTTTCGGATATGCATGCGCGTATTACTTCCGCAGATCCTGACTATATGATGCCTCCGCCGGAATCAAACTTAGCTCTTACGGATGATGAAAAGCTATTGATAGAAAAATGGATCAAACAGGGAGCGAAATACCAACAGCATTGGTCGTTTATACCTTTAGCAAAAGTGGATTTACCTCTAATTAAAAAGCAGAACTGGGCCAGCAACGAAATAGATCATTTCATTTTGAAAAAACTTGAGCAGAAAGGACTGGAACCCTCTGAAATTAAATATGATGCAGCGTTACTGAAAAGGATGATGCACGATGTAGGAGGATTGCCCCCGACTATAGAAGTTCAGGACATTTTTTTGAAAAATCGTGATAATAAAACTTACGAGAAACTTGTTGATCAAGCATTGGCAAGTCCACAATATGGCGAAAAAATGGCTATCCTTTGGATGGACATTGCACGATATGCTGACAGCCATGGATATCAGGATGACGGTTTACGCACGATGTGGCCCTGGAGAGATTGGGTCATTCATGCTTTTAACAATAATTACAGCTATCAAAAATTCGTAACGTGGCAACTTGCGGGAGATCTTCTTCCTGATAAAAATAAAGAAACGATTCTCGCCACTGGGTTTAACAGAAATCATAAAATCACTCAGGAAGGCGGCGTCATTGATGAAGAATACAGAATAGAATATGTCACAGACAGGACCAACACTTTTGGAAAAGGGTTGCTGGCTATGACTTTTGAATGTGCAAAATGTCACGATCATAAGTATGATCCAATAGCTCAGAAAGATTATTACAGTACTTTTACCTTCTTTAATCAGATAGATGAAAAGGGTCTCAATGGTGATATCCAACTAGCATCACTGGCAGATCCTCCTTACATGACGATAACGGCAGCCGATAGAGCCGGACTACTAAAATTCATCAGCAATCTTGATACAAGCGAAGTGAGAGTGATGATCATGAAAGACAGTGCAAATATCAGAAAAACCAATATTCTTGAGCGTGGTGTGTATGATCGACCTCTCAAAGAAGTCACATATGGCACACCTGATGCTATATTAAAATTCGATCGGTCAAAATTTGACTCCAGCAGACTAGGACTGGCAAAATGGATGTTTGACCCTAAAAACCCGCTTACTGCAAGGGTTTTCGTTAATCAAATGTGGCAGGAATTTTTTGGGAAAGGAATAGTAAAAACCTCAGGCGATTTTGGACTGCAGGGTGACGCTCCTTCCCACCCCGAATTACTTGACTGGCTGGCACACGATTTTATGACACACAATTGGGATATAAAAAGGCTCGTAAAACAAATCTTGACATCATCCGTATACAAACAGTCTTCGCAAGTTACAGATAAACAAGTGGCCACAGATCCTGAAAATGTGTTCTTATCCCATGGGCCAAGGATAAAACTCTCTGCTGAATTACTCAAAGATCATATTTTGAGTACAAGCGGATTACTCAGTTCAGAAATCGGCGGACCTAGTGTAAAACCGTATCAACCTAAGGGGCTCTGGGAAAGTGCTACGTCAGGTCGCGGGCAATTGGCCACTTACATTGAAGATCAAGGAAATAAAAGATATCGCAGAGGCCTGTATCATTTTATAAAACGTACAGTACCTCCTCCATCTATGCTGATATTTGATGGAGCAAACAGAGACCAGTGTGAAGTAAAAAGACCTGTTACCAATACCCCACTTCAGTCACTTGTGATGATGAATGATTATCAGATACTTGAAGCGTCCAGATATCTGGCTATCAATACTCAAAAGGATAAAAACAAAACCGAAGAAAAACTAAATAATCTTTTCCGTAAGATCCTATGCCGTAATGCAAAAAGTAAAGAAATCCAGTCTATATATGATTTCTATGAGGATAATAAAAAAAACCTGACCAATGATAAGGCTCAAAAGCTAATTTCATTTGGAAATTATAAGATAGATCATGTGGTCGACACTATTCAGGCAGCTGCGATGATGCAGACCATTCAATTATTATATAATTTGGAAGAAACAGCCATAAGATGAAAAATGCTTTTTTTGAACACAGACTTAATGTAAACAGAAGACACTTTCTAGGTAAGCTGAGCGTAGGTCTCGGAAGCGTTGCCTTAGGGTCACTTCTGATCAAAGATCTCTTCAGCAATCCAGAGACCCTGGGCCAAAATATTGTGACAGGATTACCGCATTTTGCACCCAAAGCAAAAAGGGTTATTTATTTATTTCAGAATGGTGCACCTTCTCAGCTAGAAACATTTGACTATAAGCCTACCCTCACTAAAATGTTTGGTCAGGATCTGCCCGCATCCGTAAGAAACGGACAGCGTCTCACAGGTATGACGTCCAATCAGGATAAGTTTCCTTTGGTAGGTTCTTATTTTCCATTTCAACAGTACGGTAAATCAGGAACCTGGATCAGCGATCTATTCCCAAATATGGCAAAAATTGTAGATGACATCTGTATCATTAAATCGATGCATACTGAAGCCATCAATCATGATCCTGCACTTACATTTATGCAAACCGGGGCGCAACAAGGCAACAGACCCAGCATGGGAGCATGGCTGAGTTATGGATTGGGAACAGAAAATCAGAATCTTCCTGCATATTGTGTTCTGCTTTCCAAAGGCAAGGGAAATGGTCAGGGTGTTTATTCCAAACTATGGACGAATGGTTTCCTTGACAGCAGACATCAGGGTGTTCAGTTTAGCAACAGCGAGGAGCGTGTATTATACCTCAATGATCAAAATGGAGTAACCAGAGAAGACCGTCGCAAAATGCTCGACAAGCTCAATGAATTGAATTCCATGAGTTTTGACGATGTGGGTGACCCTGAAATCCGGACAAAGATAGAGCAGTATGAACTTGCATACAGGATGCAGACAGCTGTACCTGAAATCACTGATATAACTAAAGAACCTGATTCGGTCATAAAAATGTATGGACCCGATTGCCTTGTGCCGGGTAGTTATGCAAGCAATTGCCTACTTGCCAGAAAACTATCAGAGTCCGGAGTAAGGTTTGTACAGCTTTACCATCAAGGATGGGATCAGCATGTCAATCTAGTGGGTGAAATGCCGGGACAAGCTCAGGATGTAGACAGGGCATCAGCAGCGCTGGTACAGGATCTGAAGCAGCGCGGGCTATTGGATGAAACCTTAGTTATATGGGGTGGAGAGTTCGGCAGAACCAACTATTGTCAGGGGCCACTTTCTGCTGACGCCTATGGCCGTGATCACCATCCGCGTGCGTACAGTATCTGGATGGCTGGCGGTGGCATAAAACCCGGAATGGTTTATGGCGAAACAGACGAATTTGGGTATAACATTGTAGAAAACCCCGTCCATGTTAATGACTTCCATGCAACTGTGCTCCATTTACTCGGTCTAGATCATGAGAAACTGATATATAAACATCTCGGCAGACGATACAGACTTACAGATGTGGCGGGGCACGTAGTTAACGACATTTTGGTATGATGGGACGGATTGAAAACTTAATTTCACTTCTAAATTTTGGAATGGCTATCCTTGCAGGAATACTGCTTATTTTCAGCCAATATATCACAGTACCCGAATGGATGAGTATTGCGGGTAGATTACACCCTGTGCTTCTCCATCTGCCTATAGGAATGTTTGGGTTCTATGTGATGTTATATGTATTCAGAAACAACTTAGTTAAAAGTGAATTTGAAAAAATCTCCGGACTGCTGCTTTCTTTATGTAGCATGGTATCTTTTGGGAGTGCGATCGCAGGAGTATTACTGTCCCACGAAACTGGAGAATACCAATTAAGTGAATTAGCTATTCATAAAAACACAGGATTTGCCTTCTCTTTTGGGGTTTACCTCCTGTATCTTACACAAAGTGTCAATCAGGTTTTGACACAGGCCTTAATTGTAATAAATAGTGTATTGATAATCATAGCAGGTCATAAAGGTGCAGAGATCACACATGGTAAAAATTTTCTATTCCCGGACGAAGTAAAGAATGAAGTAAATATTGACTCCAATTCATCAGTGTTTACAATGGTAGTAGTACCCATATTGGAAAAAAAATGTTACTCATGTCACAATAATGAAAAATCGAAAGGAGATCTCATCTTAACTGATACCATATCATTTTTAAAAGGAGGAGAAAGCGGGAAAATAATTTATCCAGGCAATCCTGATAGCAGTAAGTTTATATATTCATTACTTTTACCTATTGAAGATGAAAGCCATATGCCCCCTCAGGGCAAACCACAGTTGAGTGCAAAAGAGATTGAAACACTTAGCGCCTGGGTACAATCCGGTGCTGATTTCAATAAGAAAATGTCAGATTATACTGAATCAGAACCGATATATAATATTGCAAAAGCATCTCAAAAAAACAGACTGGTGGCAGTAAAAAATTATACCTTCAGCCAGGCAGATAAAACTGTTGTTCTTGGTTTGAATTCACCGTTTATGTCAGTCAAACCAGTTTATCACGGAAGCCCGGCGTTGGAAGTTTCTGTATTTTTAGCAGCAGAATACAATACTAAACATTTGAATGATCTTTTGAAAGTCAAAGAACAGATTGTACATCTGAATTTGGCCGATTTACCGGTTAGTGATGATGATTTGGATATTGTAGCAAAATTTTCACATCTGGAAAAACTTGTCCTGAACGGTACCAAGGTGACTGATGATGGTGTTTTAAAACTCAAAAATTGCACCTTTCTTGAAAATCTTGCTTTGACTAAAACAGCAGTATCAGAAAAGTCAGAACCTGTGATATCAGGATTAAAAAAATTAAAAAATGTATATTTGAATGATTCAAAAATAGATCCAAATACATTAAAAAATTGGCAAACCCTCTATCCTTCCATTTCCTTTTATATGGTTGAAGAGTTAAATGAAAAAATAAAACTATCCCCACCACTTTTAGTAAATGAAAATACTGTAATCCCTGTCAACGAAGAAGTTAGCCTGAGGCATTATATAAAAGATGTAGTCATTAAATACACCTTGGACGGTTCTGCCCCTGATTCTTCGAGTAGTCCGGTGTTTGATAAACCGGTATTTATAAAAGGTTCAGCAGACTTGAAGGCAATAGCGATCAAAGATGGATGGTTGAACAGTGATGTCATTACATATTCACTTTTTGAGAAAGGTATGCCCCCTGATAGTTGCACCATGCTTTCAACGCCAAATCAACAGTATCTGGGACTTGGTAATCTGACATTTACAAATGGAGACAGAGGACCTGTGAGTAATCTCAAAGATCAGAACTGGATAGCATTCAGAGATGTCCCGTTTTCTGCAATTTTTGATTATGGTAAGCCAAAACTTGTTCAAAAAATTTCATTCTGTTATGGTTTACAAGTTCCCGCTTATGTATTTCCACCTACATCAGTAAAAATATATGGAGGCAACGATGTAAAAATCATGAAATTAATTAGCCAAAAAAAGTTACCACTATTTGACCCCAAAGATAAAGATCAAATAAAGCCGGAAGTTATTCATTTTGTATTGTCAGGGCAACCATTCAGATATTATAAGATAGAAGCCCAAAACCTTCCTGTAATTCCTAAATGGCATCCAGGGAAAGGAGAAAAAGGTTGGTTATTCATAGATGAAATATTTTTTTATCAATGATCTTGGGACTAAAAAGTAATGTTTACACTGTGTTGACTGAGTCACAATTATTTTAATAGGCCATATTTTTAATATTGAATTTAATTTTTACGCTTAATTTTTAAAATCAAATTTAAATAATAGGTTAATTATTAAAAATGTTATACTTTTGAATATCAAAATAGCTAAAAATTAATTTTTTTATTAACTGTATTTTCCGATATGCAATACATTGAAAGACAGATTATAGACCGTATAAAAGCATGGCTTTATAAAAATAAAGTAATAATCATCTACGGAGCACGTCAGGTAGGCAAATCAACGGTACTAAAAATGTTAAAACAAGATTGCCCTGAATTGGTGATTTTGAGCGCAGAAAACTCAAATATAAAGGATATTCTGTCGAGTATGAATATAGAAAGAATCAAATTTCTTTTTAAGTCTTCAAAGCTCGTAGCCATAGACGAGGCCCAAAAAATAGAAAATATTGGTAGTATCTTAAAATTCATTCATGACAGCAATGAAATAGAAACCCAGATAATTGCCACAGGATCAAGTAGCTTTGAGTTGGCAAATAAGGTTTCTGAACCATTGACCGGTAGAAATGTGAAATTCATTTTATACCCATTGTCCATCAATGAACTTATCAAAGAAGAATCTGAAGTATGGGTAGTAAACAACCTTAATGACATAATTGTATATGGGCAATATCCGGAAATAATTACTTCTGATATATGGCAAAAAACAGTCTTGCTCGAAAATCTGAACATCGATTATTTATTTCAGGATATACTCAAAATGGATAACCTACTCAATAGCCAGACTATTTCAAAACTTCTCAAAGCACTGGCGTATCAGATAGGTTCTCAGATATCTTACCATGAGATAGGGCAAATTTTAGGATTGGCATCACAAACTGTGCAAAAGTATCTGGATTTACTTGAAAAAAACTTTGTCATATTTTCTCTCCCTTCTTACAGTGGCAATTTACGAAACGAAATCAAAAAAAGCCGGAAATACTATTTTGTAGATACCGGATTAAGAAATGCCGTCATTAATGATTTCTCACCGTTTGGCGAGCGAAAAGATAAAGGAGGCTTGTGGGAAAATTTTTGTATTGCAGAGAGAATGAAATATCATCAAATGCAAAATCAAAAAGCAACCATGTATTTCTGGCGTACTTATGATCAGGCAGAAATTGATCTTGTGGAAAACATAAATGGTAAACTGAGCATTTTTGAATTTAAATCGGGAATAAAAAGGATGAAGCCATTTCCTGAATCTTTTAAAAAAGCATATCCGGTAAATCATGAAATAACCATTAGTCCATCCAATTTTTTTAATCTCCTGAACGATTTTCAAAATTAATAATATGACTAACAGAAGAACATTTTTAACAGAATCAGCGGCCTTGCTGGCAGGACTGCCTTTGGTCACATACGGTTTTACATCGAATCTCCCTGTCTTTGGACACAATGAAAAAAAATATACATGGGATAAGGACTGGCTGAATGTAAATGCAAAATTACCACCAGTAAAAGACTGTCACGAAATGGTCTTTTCGGCCAATACTGACATCATTCTGCTGACAAATGATACCAGAAATAATATTATAGTTTTCGACAAAAAAGGTAAGGTGAAAAATAGTTTCGGTAATGAATTCCCGGGAGGTCATGGACTAACTCTGGGAGGTATACGTGGAGATGAGTATCTTTTGGTGACCGATACCGAAAGACATCAATTTTACAAAACTACTATGGATGGCAAAATCATAAAAACCTGGGACTTCCCGAGCGAATCAGAAAAATACAGCAAAGCTTCAGAGTTTGTACCTACAGAAACGGCTGTAACTCCCGATGGCGAAATATATGTAGCTGATGGATATGGCGCTCAATATATCACCCACTATGCTACTGATGGTAAAATAAAAAACATCTTTGGGGGTCGCGGAGGTGAAGAAAAG
This sequence comes from Saprospiraceae bacterium, assembly GCA_043748345.1. Classification (GTDB taxonomy): domain Bacteria; phylum Bacteroidota; class Bacteroidia; order Chitinophagales; family Saprospiraceae; genus OLB9. The sequence goes on along the minus strand of JAYTNJ010000002.1, from coordinate 678 downwards.
CATCTCGACAATGCTCATGGGATATGTATCGATGACAGAAATGAAACACCAACACTTATTATCACTGACAGAAATAGATGTTGTTTCAAGAGATTTGCCATGAATGGTACATACCTGGAAACCATACATCTACCCGGGGCCAATGTTTGCCGGCCGGTAATAAAAGGTGATTATCTTTATGCAGCTGTCCTTACAACTGACCACACGGGAAATACCGATACAGGTTTTGTCCTCATACTGGATAAAAACAATACACTGATCTCAGCTCCCGGAGGTGCCGCTCCTTTGTACAAAAACGGTAAATGCCAATCAGTGTATCAGACGGTACAACTCTTCAGACATCCGCATGATGTATTGATAGATGACGAAGATAGCCTGTATGTCTGTCAGTGGAACAGTGGCAACATATTACCACACAAACTTGTGAGAAATGCTTAAAACTATGTGTTTAGCCGCTTGTATGCTAAGCTGTTTGATAGTTTCCGGACAGAAACTGAAACTGAGCGTACCTAAAGTAAATCATTCATTGGTCATGCTGAGTGGGAGTCCTGTAGCTTTGGAGTTTGACTTCAGAATGGAGGCAGCAGAGATAAGGTATACAAAAGATGGTACAGATCCTATACCCACCAGTTTACTATACAAAAATACGCTCAAAGTCCTGAAGCCGGGTACCATAAA
>JAYTNJ010000001.1:0-3859 GCA_043748345.1 Saprospiraceae bacterium | reverse complement strand
ATCTTTGCCTTGCTAAATCTATTCTACAGAATATCTCTTTCTATTCTTATTTTAATGCTTACAAACAGCAGGGTTTGTGGTCAGACTTGTAAAGTTCCTTTTTCAATTTCATTTTCTGAAAGGACAACCCAATCAATTAAAATCAAATGGTTTGATTCAAACCCTACACCTATGGGTTGGGAAATTGAAGTCGTAAAAAAAGGTGCCGTGAGAACAAGTAATCCAACGAGTGCATTAATTTTAAATAAAGAGTTTACTTTAGAAAACCTTACTCCATCTACTGCTTACGAATTATATATAAGAGCAGTTTGCGGTCCCACATCTCTCAGTGCATGGAATGTTGCAATACCATTTAATACGGTTTTGGAGATTCCAGTGAAATGTGGAACAAACCTTCCCTTAAAAGATAATGGTACGGAAGTTTTTCTGTTGGATGTAAGACAAGAAGGTATTTTGGGCAAGGATATTTTTATTGAAGGTGTGGATCTGATTTTGGAACATGACTGGCCGGCAGATTTAAGGATTACACTTGAAAGTCCTCAAGGGCAACAAGTGGTTTTAACAAATCATAATGGTACAGTAACTGATGACTTCGGCGATGTAAATGATTCTACATGCCAAAGAGTAACGTCCTTCTCTGCTCAAGCCTGCACTTTATTAAAGTCCGTTAAACCTCCTTTCCTGGGAACATTCAGGATGGATGGAGACCTATCCGGTTGGAAACAAGACACACTTTCAAAAGGATACTGGAAGCTGATTTGCTTTGACAGGGCAGTAAAAGATGTCGGTAATCTCAAGTTTATAAATATAAAATTTAATTCCCTTAATTGTTTAGTACCTGATAATTTTGTGGTTACTAAGTCCGACGTTAACGCAGTGACATTAGGCTGGAAATCCTCATCTAACTGCAAAACTGTAAAAATTTCAGTTCAAAATAAAGGTATTGTTTTAAATACATTTTTTGTTGAATGTAAAACCGAAACATTCAATATTGGAAATCTGGCTCCAAATGAAGAATATGATATCACAATTTCATCGGTTTGCTCTCTCACGGCCCAATCTCAGGAAAGTTGTATACTAAAAGCAAGCACAACTTGTGAGTCTGTAAGTATGGCTGAAAGTTTTGATAATAGTCCCGTATGTTCTCCAGGATGCGCTTCTTCTTGTAATTTAATGAACAGTCATTGGGTAAATTTATTAAATGATGATGGCCAGGATTGGCTGGTTTTTACTGGCAAAACCGACACTGAAAATACCGGTCCGTCAAGCGACATTAACAGCACCGGAAACTATGTGTATATAGAAAACAATCCATCTATCTGTACTGGTGGGGCGGATGTAATACTTCAATCCAGATGCATTGATATTTTGTCAAATATATCCGGATGTGATATGTCCTTTTATTATCACATGTTTGGATCAGATATTACATTCTTAAGACTTGAAATAAGCAAAGACAACGGCAATACATGGGAAGTATTATTTTTGGCATCAGGGAATCAAGGGGATGTGTGGAAAAGAGTCACTATTTCTCTGAAAAAATATGATAAATTAAGTGCAATTTTCAGATTCACAGGTAGGACATCATCAAGTTCTTTGGGCGATATTGCTATTGATCAGATAGAATTTTACAAATCTAAACCCACAACTGCTTTTTATACTTTTTACAGAGATAAAGACAATGACGGGTATGGTTTGGACGTAGATAAAATAGAAATTTGTGGCAACAACCCTCCCAAAGGATATTCGGCAAAAACCGGTGATTGCGCAGATGAGAATAAAAATATTTATCCCGGAGCGTTAGAAATTCAATGCAATGGAGTCGATGAAAATTGTAATGGGAAAGTAGATGACCAGCCTATCTTTAACCCGATAAAAGTTAGTCCCGCTATAGTGGATGCCTCATGCAATGGTTCAACCGATGGCTCTTTAGCTTTAAATATTTCAGGAGGAACCGCTCCTTATAAGGTTAAATGGAACAATGGAATGTCATTGGCCCAAATCAATGAATTAAAATCGGGAGTTTATTACGCAACCATAACTGATTTAGGCGGCTGTGTCGTAAATACTGATTTCTTCGAAATACGACCAAAAACAATTTTAAATGTAATTACAACAGTAAAGACAGATGTTACTTGCCTCGGAAAGTCAGATGGAAGTATCATTATTGAACATACACTTGGAAATGAGCCTTACAAGTATCTGTGGTCAGATAAATCAACTTCAAAAAACCTTGTCAATGTAGCCAATGGAGTCTATTCCATCACCGTAACTGACAACAGAAAGTGTACAGCAGAACTTAATTCAGTACCCATTCTGGCAAAACAATCTGTAATCAGCGATATACTTGAGCTAAAAAATCCATTATGCGCAACTGATAATACCGGAAGAGCTCGACTGATTACATTTAATGGCATTCAACCCTACAAATATTTGTGGAATACCGGATCTTCAACTGACGAGATTATAAATGTTTCAGCAGGTTTATATACTTGTTCTATCACAGATAATGTTGGATGCAAAAATGTTTTTACACTTGAACTAAAATCTCCTTCACCTATGACAGGAAATATACTGAGCACAGAAAGTGTGCGGTGTAGTGGAGAAAGCAATGGTTCTATCAAAACTGACATTTCTGGAGGAACAGCTCCTTATACATATTTATGGAATAATTTTAATGTGACTGATGACATATTTGGCCTTAAGGCAGGACTATATACTCTTACAGTTACTGATGCTAATGGATGCAAATTGAATTTTACACCTGCGGAGATTAAAGAACCTAAAGCTTTTGAAATAAAAATTGATAGTATTTACCCTGCTACTTGTATTTTAGGTCGCAATGGTTTTGTTAGTTTAAAAGCTTTTGGCGGAAATGGAAATTATAATTATGCATGGAGTCACTCTGAAGCATCAGCAGAAACATTTAATAATATTCCTTCCGGAAATTACAACGTAACTTCATATGATAAGCTCGGATGTAAGTCATCCATATCTAATATATTCATTCCTTATGTAAACAAGTCTGTAAATATTAGTCTCAATGTTCAGAAAGAAAATACTTGTTATAATGAAAAGAATGGCATTATCTTCTTCAAAACTGATGGAGTAAATGCACCGTATGACTATAACTGGAGTTTTGGCTCTCAATACATCAGTTTGCAAAAAACGGATACAATACGATCATTACCCTCAGGAACTTACGACGTCACAGTCACTGACAACCAAGGATGCACCGGTATCTCCAACAGAGTTGTACTCGAAGAAAAAATACCTTATTATTATAGTGTCACTTCTTTAAAAAACAATATTTGTAAGGGAGACAGCAACGGGAGTATAAGAATTGAAATTGCGGGAGGCACTGCTCCTCATGGGGTCTTATGGAATGGTGGTCTATTGGCAGGCAAAGAAATTTTAAAGTTGCCCAATGGATCGTACACAGGCTTCATCTCTGATGCTAAAGGGTGCACATTAGATATATTACCAATATCAGTTTTATCTTCGTCCAATATCATATTAAATTCTCTTGTAACAAAAGACACAAACTTATCAGGCTTAGGTAAAATTTGTATTAACCCCACTGGAGGTAATGGCCCCTATCAGATCTTTTGGTCGGGGCAAAACAAGTCAGAATTATGCCTTAATAACCTGTTTTCGGGTATTTATCAGGTTTCTGTCAGAGACCAACTTAATTGCGTTGTAAATCAAAATTTTACCATTGAAAATATTTCAGCTTCTAATGACCCCGAAGAATATAAACTAAAAATCTTTCCAAATCCGGCATCGGAAATAATAAATATTAATTCAAACTCTGAAATTTTAAATGTAACACTCTTTGATAATAGTGGTCGTTTTATTA